>JAFKJZ010000549.1 GCA_017305815.1 Hyphomicrobiales bacterium | reverse complement strand
TCGGCAAGACCGGCCGCGTCGTCGACGTCCGCCTGCCCGGCGGCGTCCTCAACATCGAATGGCGCGCCGACAACCACATCCTGATGACCGGCGCGGCCGAGTTCGAGCATGAGGGCGTGATTGCGCTCGGCCAGGGAAATCTCGGCGACGAAATCCGCATCGACGTCGCGCCGGACACGGTCGCCCGCCGCGCATGACGATCGAGACCATCACCTTCGGCTGCCGCCTCAACACGCTCGAAACCGAGGTGATGCGGAACCGGGCGGCGGAAGCCGGCCTTGCCGACGCGGTGATCATCAATACCTGCGCGGTCACGGCGGAAGCCGTCCGGCAGGCGCGGCAGACGATCCGCCGGACCCGCCGCGAGCGGCCCGACGTCAAGATCGTCGTCTCCGGCTGCGCCGCGCAGACGGAATCCGCCACCTTCGCCGCCATGGAAGAGGTCGATCTCGTTCTCGGCAATGCGGAAAAGCTGACCAGCGCCGCCTATCGGCCGCTCGGGCTCCAGATCGCCGATCATGAGCGCGTCCAGGTCGCCGACATCATGGCCGTGCGCGAGACGGCCGGCCATCTCATCGCCGGCATGGACGGCCACACGCGCGGCTTCGTGCAGGTGCAGAACGGCTGCGACCACCGCTGCACCTTCTGCATCATCCCCTATGGCCGGGGTCCGTCGCGCTCGGTGCCGATGGGCGCCGTGGTCGAGCAGATCCGCCGGCTGGTCGAGACCGGCCATGCCGAGATCGTGCTGACGGGCGTCGACATGACCGCCTATGGCAGCGACCTGCCGGGACGGCCGACCCTCGGCACGCTGGTCGCGACGATCCTGAAGCTCGTTCCCGAGCTGCCGCGCCTGCGGCTCTCCTCGATCGACACGATCGAGGTCGACGACGCCCTGTTGCGGGCGATCGGCGAGGACGAGCGGCTGATGCCGCATTTCCACCTGTCGCTGCAGCACGGCGACGACCTGATCCTGAAGCGGATGAAGCGCCGGCACGGCCGCGCCGACGCCATCCGCTTCGCCGAACAGGTCCGGCGGCTGCGGCCCGACGTCGTCCTCGGCGCCGACATCATCGCCGGCTTCCCGACCGAGAGCGAGGCGATGTTCGAGAACTCGCTGGCGCTCGTCGACGATTGCGGGCTGACGCATCTGCATGTCTTCCCGTTCTCGCCCCGCCCCGGCACGCCGGCGGCGCGGATGCCGCAGCTCGATGCGCAGACCATCAAGGCCCGCGCCGCGCGCCTGCGCGAAAAGGGCCAGGCGACGCTCGCCGCCCATCTCGACGGCGAGGTCGGCGCCACGCGCCACGTGCTGATGGAGAAGGGCGGCGTCGGCCGCACCGAGCATTTCACCCCGGTCTCCATGCCGGGCATCGCCGCCGGGACGCTCGTCCCGGCCCATATCGTTGGACGGACGGCATCGGGCCTCCTCGCCACCCCACTCGCAGAGGCCGCCTGAACCATGGCTGAAGAAAAGAAGGGCCTGTTCCGTCGCTTTTTCGGCGGCGGTGCGCCGAAGCCGGCCGAGCCCGAACCCGCCCCGGCGCCGGAGCCCGTAGCGGAGGCGCCCGTCGCCGCACCCGAGCCGATCGCGGTCGAGCCGGCTGCGGTCGAACCGCCGGCCCCGGTTCCTGGGCCGCCGCCGGTTGAGGCGGAGGCTACCGTCGAAACGGTCGAAGCGGCCGCGCCGCCTCCGGCCGAACCCGAAGCGCCCGTCGCCGTCGAGCCGGCCGCGCCGGTCGTCGAGGCCGAGCCAATCCCGGCCCCGGCGCCCGTCGAAGCGCCGCGCCCGACCGGCTTCTTCGCCGCTCCGGCCGCTCCGGCGCCCGCCCCCGAGCCGGCGCCGAAGCAGAGCTGGTTCCAGCGCCTGAAGGCTGGCCTGTCGCGTTCGTCGAGCGCGATCTCCGACGGCATCGTCTCGGTCTTCACCAAGCGCAAGCTCGACGCCGACACGCTCGGGGATTTCGAGGACGTGCTGATCCAGGCCGATCTCGGCCTGACCACCGCCGCCGCCATCACCGAAGCGCTGAAGAAGGGCCGCTTCGGCAAGGAGATCGAGGGCGACGAGGTCCGCGCCGTGCTGGCCGAGGAAGTCTCGAAGGTTCTGGCCCCGGTGGCGAAGCCGCTGGTGATCGATCCGGCGCGCAAGCCGCATGTCGTCCTCGTCGTCGGCGTCAACGGCACCGGCAAGACGACGACGATCGGCAAGCTCGCCTCGAAGCTGCGCGCCGATGGCCGCTCGGTGATGCTCGCCGCCGGCGACACCTTCCGCGCCGCCGCGGTGGAGCAGCTGAAGATCTGGGGCCAGCGCACCGGCGCCGCCGTCATCGCCCGCTCGATCGGCGCGGACGCGGCCGGCCTCGCCTTCGACGCGCTGAAGGAGGCGCAGGCGAACGGCACCGACGTGCTGATGATCGATACCGCCGGCCGGCTACAGAACCGCACCGAGCTGATGGCGGAGCTGGAGAAGGTCATCCGCGTGATCAAGAAGCAGGATCCGACCGCGCCGCACAGCGTTCTGCTCACCCTCGACGCCACTACCGGCCAGAACGCGCTGCAGCAGGTCGAGATCTTCGGCCGCGTCGCCGGCGTCACCGGCCTGGTGATGACCAAGCTCGACGGCACCGCGCGCGGCGGCATCCTCGTCGCCATCGCCGCGAAATACGGCCTGCCGATTCACTTCATCGGCGTCGGCGAGGGCATCAACGACCTCGAGCCCTTCGCCGCCGACGACTTCGCCCGCGCCATCGCCGGTATCGCAGCGTAAGCGCGCCATAGATCAGCCGCGATGATCGCCCTATTTCAAAGCGCGATCACCATCGAAAGTTGGACATGACCCTCGAAATCGAACGCGCGCCCAACGATCCCGCCCGCAAGGAGCTGAACCCGCTCCTGAAGCTCGCGCTGGAACTCGGACCGCTCGGCGTGTTCTTCTTCGCCAATGCGCGCGCCGACATCTATTGGGCGACCGGGCTGTTCATGGCGGCGACGCTGGCGGCGCTCGCCGTCTCCTACGCGCTGACGCGCAAGCTGCCGATCATGCCACTCGTCACCGGCGTGGTCGTCGTCGTCTTCGGCGGACTGACGCTCTGGCTGCACGACGACACCTTCATCAAGCTGAAGCCGACCATCGTCAACACGCTGTTCGGCCTGGTCCTGCTCGGCGGCCTCGCCTTCGGCCGATCGCTGCTCGGCTATGTCTTCGACAGCGTCTTCCGCCTGACCGACGAGGGCTGGCGGAAGCTGACCTTCCGCTGGGGCCTGTTCTTCCTGGCCTTAGCGGTGCTGAACGTGGTGGTCTGGAAGGGCGCAGACGCCTATCTCGCCGATCCGAAGGCGGCAACCGATCTCTGGGTGAACTTCAAGGTGTTCGGCATCATGCCGCTGACCTTCCTGTTCACCCTGTTCCAGCTGCCGCTGATCACCCGCACGACGATTCCGGACGAAAAAACCGAAACGCAGCCGACCCGCTGAGGCGTGAAGGTCTGCACCTCTCCCATGGGGAGAGGTAAAGGTGGAACTGCCAGCGCCCCTGTGCCGCATATCCCGATGGTCGATCAGGACCCGGCGAGCGCCTTTTCGATTTCCGGCATCAGCACCTTTTCGAGGCTCTCGTCGCTGAGCGGGCCGACGAACTTGAAGCGGATCTTGCCGTCGCGCCCGACCAGGAACGTCTCCGGCACGCCATAGACGCCCCAGTCGATCGAGCTCCGCCCCTTCTCGTCGACGCCGACAGCCGCGTAGGGATTGCCCATCTGGCCAAGGAAGCCGAGCGCGTTGGCCGGCTTGTCCTTATAGTTGATGCCGACCAGATTTATGCGCTTGTCGGTCGCGAGCTTCTCCAGGATCGGATGCTCCTCGCGGCAAGGCACGCACCACGACGCCCAGACATTGACCAGCGTCACCTTGCCGGCGAAATCCGCCGCGTCGATGCCGGGCCGGTCGAGGCCCTCGAGCGGCGGCAGCACGGTCGCCGGCGCCGGCCGGCCGATCAGCGCCGAGGGAATCAGGGATGGGTCGCCACCCTGCTCCAGCCGGATGATGAAAATCACGGCGAGCGCCGCGAAGGCGGCGATCGGCGCCCAGATGGCGAGCCGCCGGCCGAGCGACCGCGGCGGCCGCGCCTCCTGCGAAGATCCTGCCTCGGTCATGATGCGGCGTCGGCGGCTTTGGCCGCCCCCTTGCGGGCAGAGCGGCGCCGGATGCCACGGGCCTCGAGATCGCGCATCGTCCGGCGCAGCGAGATGCCGTCGAGAAGGATCCAGCCGAACAGGGCGAGGACGATGGCGGCGCTGACGCCATAGGCGGCCAGGATGAAGCCAGCATGCGGCCCGAAGGTTTCGATCATGCCTGGGCTCCGGCCGGGGTGGCGGCCGCGACGAGGCGGAGCGCGCGGATCCGCCGGCGCAGGATCTCGTTGCGCATCGCCATGACGCTGAGCGCCAGGAACAGCAGCGTGGCGCCGACGGCCGAGATGAGGAGCGGATAGAGCATGCTGGCGTCGATCGTCGAACCGCCCATGCGGAAGACGCTGGCCGGCTGGTGCAACGTGTTCCACCAGTCGACGGAAAACTTGATGATCGGCAGATTGATCGAGCCGACCAGGATCAGCACGGCGCCGACGCGGCCGCCCTTGATCGGGTCCTCGATGGCGTTCCAGAGCGCGATCAGGCCGAGATACATCAGGAACAGGATCAGCACCGAGGTCATGCGGGCATCCCATTCCCACCAGGTGCCCCACATCGGCTTGCCCCATAGCGAGCCGGTCAGGAGCGCCATCAGCGTGAAGGCGGCGCCGACCGGCGCGGTCGCCTTGGCGGCGACGTCGGCGAGCGGATGGCGCCAGATCAGCGTGCCGAGCGCCGAGACCGCCATCATGCCGTAGCCGAACATGGCGAGCCAGGCGGCCGGAACATGGATGAACATGATCTTGACCGTCTCGCCCTGCTGGTAGTCGGCGGGCGCGACGAAGAGGCCGAGATAGAGGCCGGTGCCGAGCACCAGCAGCGCCGCGCCCCAGAGCCAGGGCAGCAGGCGGTCGGTCAACGACATGAAGCGCGTCGGATTGGCGAGATCGAGAAGGGCCATGCCGATGTCATAGGATCACCCGGCCGACTTCGCAACGCGACCGATTGCAGCCGCCGGCGATTTCGGGCGAACGGACGCAGCTTCGCGCCGGCAATCCGCGCTTCCGGGCCAAAAGAAACGCCCGCATCCATCGGATGCGGGCGCAGGCCGCCGTCAGGCGGCATTCAGGAGCCGGAGGCTCAGGCGGCAGCGGTCGCCTTCGTCGTGATGACGTTGAACGAGGCCGGCTTCAGGCGCAGCGTCAGGCGCTCGCCGTCGATGGTGACGTCCTTGTTCTCCTTCGGCGCGACCGTGTTGGGCGCGTCCTTGGTGTTGACGGCCTTCAGGTTCGAATGGTGCAGCTCGGTCGCGTGCACGAGCTCGCGATCCTTGCCAAGGCCGCGCAGCTCGACCTCGACGTCCATCGAATCCGTCAGGCTCCGGTTGAGCGCGATCACCGTCGTGGTGCCATCGGCCGGATTGTCGATCACCGTCGCATAGAGATAGGGGATCTCGGGGAAGGTCTTGGCGCTATAGGACGGCGACTCCGCCACGCTCTTCAGCACGCGGCCATGGCCGTACTTCGAGGCGAGCGCGAAGGGATGGAAGATCGTCTGGCGCCAGGCGGCGCCGCCGGTTTCCGTCATGATCGGGCCGATGACGTTGACGAGCTGCGCCAGGCAGGCCGTCTTGACGCGATCGGCGTTGTTCAGCATGGCGATCAGGGCGCCGCCGACGATCAGCGCGTCTTCGGCATTGTAGACTTCCTCGATCAGCTTCGGCGCTTCCGGCCAGCCGGGAACGCGCATGTGCTCGATCTTGTGGGTCTTGTACCAGACGTTCCATTCGTCCAGCGACAGCATGATCTTCTTGTGCGAGCGGCGCTTGGCGCCGACCGCGTCGCAGATCGCCGCGACTTCCTTGATGAAGGCATCCAGCAATTCGATGACGCCGAAATATTCGGCGGCCGAATCCGCATGGTTGTTGAAGTAGGTGTGCAGCGAGATGAAATCGACCTCGTCATAGCAATGATCAAGGACCTGGTATTCCCAGGAGCCATAGGTCGGCATGTTGCGGTGGGACGAGCCGCAGGCGGCGAGCTGGATGGTCGGATCGACCCAGCGCATCACCTTGGCCGTCTCGAGCGCGACGCGGCCATATTCCTCGGCGGTCTTGTGGCAGATCTGCCAGGGACCATCCATC
>JAFKJZ010000548.1 GCA_017305815.1 Hyphomicrobiales bacterium | reverse complement strand
ATGAAACGTCGGCGCTGCCGCTGCGGGACATCGCCGCGCAGCATGGCGTCAGCGACGTCGCGGTGGCGAAGCGAGCGGAGCGGCAGGCCTGGCTCAGGCCGGGCGAGGCGCCGCCGCTGCCGGACGAGGCGGCCTCGGAGAAGCTGGTGGCGCGGCTCTATCGCACCTTCGAGAAGCAGGTCGCCGAGCTCGAACTTCGCTTTGCGAGTGGCGAGGGCGGCGTCGAGGAGAAGGATGCGCGCACGCTTTCGGTGCTGGCGCGCACGCTCGAGACGCTGGCGAAATTGCGGGAGGGGACGGAGGATGACGCAGGCGCTGCTCCCGTCGACATCGACGCCCTCCGCGCGCGGCTTCAGGTGCGCCTGGAACAGCTCGATGCGGCGGGGGAGGCGGCCGGCGCGCCTGCTGGCGGATTTGCGGCCGGAGGAGATCGAGGCCTTCCAGCATGACTGGGATTTCTGGGCCCGTGATGACCAGTATCCGCCCGGTGGCGACTGGCTGACCTGGCTGATGATCGGCGGGCGCGGCGCTGGCAAGACCCGCGCCGGAGCCGAATGGATCCGGGGACTGGCCGGTGGCAGATCCGGCTTCGCGGAAAGTCCGGTCGGCCGGATCGCGCTGATCGGCGAGACGCTGGCCGATGTCCGCGACGTGATGATTGAGGGTGTTTCGGGGCTGCTTTCCGTCCATCGTCGCCATGAGCGACCGAACTGGCAGCCCTCGCGCCGCCGGCTCGAATGGCCGAATGGCGCGGTGGCGCTTTGCTTCTCGTCGGAGGACCCGGAAAGCCTGCGCGGGCCGCAATTCGAGGCGGCTTGGGCGGACGAACTGGGCAAGTGGCGCTATCCGGAGGCGTGCTGGGACATGCTGCAATTCGGCCTCCGGCTCGGCGACATGCCGCGCCAGCTCGTCACCACGACGCCGCGCCCGATCCCGCTGCTGAAGCGGCTGCTCGCCGCCGAGCGCACGGTGACCACCCGCGCCGGCACGGGCGCCAACCTCGCCAATCTGGCGCCCGGCTTCCTGGAGCGCGTCGTCGGGCGCTATCGCGGCACGCGGCTCGGCCGGCAGGAAATCGACGGCGAATGGATCGAGGATCGCGCCGACGCGCTCTGGAGCCGCGAGGCGATCGAGCGGGCGCGGGTGGAGAAGGCGCCGGAGCTGATGCGCATCGCCGTCGCGGTCGATCCGCCGGCCTCGCGGCGCAAGGGGGCCGACGCCTGCGGCATCGTCGCCTGCGGGCTGGCCGTGGACGGCACCGCCTATGTGCTGGCCGACCGCAGCCTGGCCGAGGTGAAGCCGGCCGCCTGGGCCGCCGTCGCGGTCGGACTCTACCGGGCGCTCGACGCGGACCTGCTCGTCGCCGAGGTCAACCAGGGCGGCGACATGGTGGCGAGCGTGATCAACGAGGTCGATCCGGCCGTGCCGGTCACCTCCGTCCGGGCGACGCGTGGAAAATATCTGCGGGCCGAGCCGGTGGCGGCGCTCTATGCGCAGGGCAGGGTGCGCCATGCCGGGACCTTTCCGGCGCTGGAGGACGAGATGGCCGATTTCGGGCCGGAGGGCCTCGCCAATGGCCGTTCGCCGGATCGGCTCGATGCGCTGGTCTGGGCGCTGACCGCGCTGATGCTGCGCGCGCCGGGCGAGCCGAGGATCCGCACGATGTGACCGTCGCGACGGCGCCTGACACGATTGTTCGGCGCCCTGTGGATCTTCTGGCCGCATGCGCGGTTGTCTTGCGCGGCGAATCCGCCGAAGCATCGGTCGAGCGGATGGATTCCATCGGAAGGTCGGTGGGGCTGTTACGACGATGTCAGATGGATGGGGTCAATCGATGGAGTTCGCCACGCATCTCTCGGTGCCGATGCTGTTCGTTTTGTTCACGGCGTTCGGTCTCGCCTTCTACGGCATCGGCCGCGTGGCGCTCCATTTTCTCTCGGGACACGCCATCCGCGATGTCGGCTCCATTCCGCAATCCGCGTTCCTCGGCACGATCGCGACGGCCTGGGCGCTGTCGCTCGGCTTCATTGCTGCCGACATCTGGGCGGTGAATTCGCGCGCCGACCAGGCGACCAGCATGGAGCGCTCGGCCATCGCCCGCCTGCTGCGCAGCGCCGAGGTGGACATCCTCGATTCCTCGAAGCTCGCGGCGGGCATCATCGCCTATCGCCAGGAGGTGGCGAGCAAGGAGTGGCTGCAGGACAAAAACGAGAAGCCGGACGATCAGGTCGAGACCATCCTGCATGATCTGCGCGGCGAAGTGGCGACCCTGGCGCGCGGCAAGGCGCCGGCTTCGCTCGTCTCGCAGGTGATGACCGATTTCAACGACCTGCAGGACGCCCGCAACCTTCGCCTCGCGGTCGGCAACACCTCGATCGACTATTACAAATGGTATCTCGTGATGTTCCTGACGGTGCTGACGGCCGTCACCATTGCCGCGACCCACGCCGACAGAACCCGCGCCGGCCGGCGGGCGCTGGCGATCTATGCGATCACGGCGTCGATGAGCCTGTGGATCCTGGCGATCCACGCCAACCCCTATGACGGGCTCGAGGCGCTCGATCCGTCGCTGCTGTTCACCAACCAGAAGAACGCCAGCATCGCCTTCAGCGGTCCGTGAGCGGCCGTGCGCAGCCGCGAAGTCAGCCGCCGATGTTGCCCATGTCGGTCGGAGCGGAGGCTTGCGCCGGCAGTTGCGACGGCCGACCGACCATGACCCGGTTGCGGCCCGCTCGTTTCGCCTCATAGAGCGCTCGGTCGGCGTCGGCGAGGATGCGATCCGTCCGCATGCCGAGCGGCCCGCTCGCGGCGAGGCCGGCGCTCGCGGTGCAGGGAAGGCCCACCTCGCTCGCTGCGAGATCGATGAAGCGCCGGCGCACGGCATCGGCAATGCGGAGCGCTTCGTCCACACCGATGTCCCTGAGGATCAGAGCGAACTCCTCGCCGCCGATCCGCGCCGCCGAGGCGTCGGCCGGCAGGTCGAGCTTCAGCGCCTTGGCGAAAAGGGCGATGACGCGGTCGCCCATGGCATGGCCATGGGTGTCGTTGATCGCCTTGAATTCGTCGATGTCGAAGAGGATTGCGACGCAGTAGGGCGGTATCGAGACGTCGTGCGTGTCGAACAGGGCGCGGCGGTTCATCAGTCCGGTGAGCGAATCCGTCAGCGCCTCGCGCCGGTGCGCGTGGGCGGTCCGGATCTGGCTCAGCGCCATCGTCATGGCGCCGAGCGCCGGGATGGCGCCGATGATCAGTATCAGAGAGAGGTCCTGCGCCCAGTTGCGCGGCGGGCCCGCCGTGATCAGGCCGTCGCGCGTCAGCACCAGGACCGCGCGCGGCAGGAACGACAGGCCGACCAGGAAATAGAGGGCGGCGATGCCGGTCGCGGTCATCGGCGCCTCCGCCCGCGCCAGCCAGAACTGGTGGGCGACCAGCAGCAGCAGGGCCGCCGATCCGGCATAGCTGACGGAATAGGCGAGGCCGTTATAGCCGGCGAAAAGCGATAGCAGGACCGGCACGACCGAAAGCACGGTGGCGAGGATAATGCGCGGACCGGGCGATGTGCCGAGCCGGAACTGCGCCGCGCTGCCATAGAGGCTCGCCTCGCCGGCCAGCAGCAGGCCGAGGCCCAGGCCCTGCGCCCACCAGGAGGGATCAATGCTGTCGACCGTCGAAAAGCCGACGCTGACGGCGACCAGCAGCGTGCCGACGGCGCAGGAAAACAGGAAGCCGTCCCGGCGCGTCGTCTTCCAGGCCGCGAGCAGGATCGCCGCCAGGAAGGCCGTGGCAAAGCCGATGGCGACGAGGAGCGAGGCGAAGTCGAGCACCGGTGAGTCCTCTTTCAGCCGAGATGCTAAGGGGGCCGGAAAGTTCTGGGCGACATCAGGGCGGGATCTCGCCTCGGACTTCGCCTCCAAAACTGCGCCCATAGTTCAGTTGACGGTTCGGAATGCAAGCGAAAGCCGCAGGCGCTTCGATCGATTCCGGCCATCGGGACGATGATTCCTCTGGTTGTGCATGCCTATTCGATGCAACCAAGACCCGAAGGCGGGCTTTCTGGCCTTCTTTCGATCGGAGACGCGATGAAAGCGAATCTCTTCTCCCGCCTGTTCGGCGGAACCGTTGCCGCGCCCGCGACGAAGGCCTCGAAGGCCGGACCGCTGATCGCGCTGCAGGGGCAGGGGCGCCCGGCCTGGACGCCGCGCGATCTCGCCAGCCTCGCCCGCGAAGGCTTCATGAAGAACGCCATCGTCTATCGCGCCGTGTCGATGATCGCGGAGGCGGCGGCCTCGGTGCCGTGGCTCGCCTATGAGGGCGAGGCCGAACGGCCGGACCATCCGTTGCTGGGGCTGCTTTCGCGACCCAACCCACGCCAGTCGGGCACCGCCTGGCTGGAGACGCTCTATGGGAACTGGCTCGTCGCCGGCAACGCCTATGCCGAACTGGTCCAGCTCGGCGGCGAGCCGGCCGAACTGCACGCGTTACGGCCGGACCGGGTGAAGGTGGTGCCGGGGCCGGATGGCTGGCCCGAGGCCTATGAGTATTCCGTCGCCGGCCGCGCGGTCCGATTCCCGGTCGAGCATGGCCAGTCGCCGATCCTGCATCTTCGCCTCTATCATCCACTCGACGATCACTACGGCTTCGCCCCGCTGGAGGCTGCGGCGACCGCGCTCGATCTGCACAATGCGGCCGGGGCCTGGAACAAGGCGCTGCTCGACAATGCGGCGCGGCCTTCCGGCGCGCTGGTCTATCGCGGCGAGGGCGGCGCCAATCTCAGCCAGGACCAGTTCGAGCGGCTGAAGCGCGAGCTGGAGGCGAACTATACCGGCGCGGTCAATGCCGGCCGGCCGCTTCTGCTCGAAGGCGGGCTTGACTGGACCTCGATGGCGCTGACCCCGCACGACATGGATTTCATCGAGGCGAAGAACGGCGCGGCGCGCGAGATCGCGCTCGCCTTCGGCGTGCCGCCCATGCTGCTCGGAATCCCCGGCGACAACACCTTTGCCAATTATGCCGAGGCCAACCGGGTGTTCTGGCGCCAGACGGTGCTGCCGCTTGTCGGCCGCACCGCCGACGCGCTGACCGCCTGGTTGGCGCCGCATTTTCCGGGCGCCATTCGGCTCGGCTTCGACACCGACGCGATTTCCGCGCTTTCCGACGAACGCAATGCGCTCTGGAGCCGGGTCGGCGCGGCGGATTTCCTCTCCCGCGACGAGAAGCGCCAGGCGGTCGGCTATGGCGCGACTCAGCCAGGCGAGGGCGGGCAGGAAGGAGACGAGGGGTGGACGAACTGACCCGCGCCTTTGCCAGTCGCGGCGACCTCGCGCATCTGGCGCTGTTCCTCTGGGCGTCGGGCGCCAGCGGCCTGCTCGTCTGGGCGCTGAAGGAACTCGCCAGCTCGAACCGCCGCTTCAACGACTTCGTCGCCGAGATCGCGAGGCTGACCCGCTTCTTCAACGACCGGCGGTAAGGGATTCGGGTGGCGATGGTTTCTTCGTCCATCGCCCGCTGGAGAGAGGCGAGCGTGGTGCGGAGCGTCCATCAAAACGGTGAGTGTGAGGCTCGCGTCACGAGCCGACTGGAGAACGTGAATGACCCAGATGCTGAACCGCATCCTGCAGCGCCTCGCGCCGGACCACCGCAAGGTGTTTCGCGATTTCGCCGGCGCGCTCGAAAGGCTTCTGGCGCGAAGCTAGCGCGTCCCCCAGCCCCGCCAGAGTTCGTCGACCGTCCGCTGCCGGGCGGCGACCGCCTCCGGGCTCGCGGTATCCAGCGTCCGCGCGCCATAGCGCGGGTCGGTCGTCGGCGTGACGAGGATGGGCGGCGCGCCGAACTGATCGGCGGTGACGTCGACGATGAGGCCGTCGCACTCGACCCAGGCATGGCTTTCCCAGCGCGTGCCGTCGAAGAAGCCGAACGGGCCGAGATCGGGGGCATCCTCGGCGAGGCGGGGAATGCCGTTGGTCCAGCGGGCCTCGTAGCCCTCGTGGCGCAATACGCGTTCGAGAAACAGGCTGCTGCGCCCGCAGGTGTTTTTCGACGGCGGCTTGGCGTCCGGCTGCCAGTGTCGCCAGGCCGGTTCCAGGAAGGTGCGCACGGACGCGGCGATGGCATGAAGCGAGTCGGGCATGATGAAATGAAAGCTCGGCCGCCGGCACGGTGGCAAGCCCGTTCGGCTCCCCCGCAATGCACGACCCCGGTACGTCCGCCGGTCCATGCACCGGCGTCATCCTCGCGAAGGCGAGGATCCATGCAGCTGGGTTTGTCGGCGTCCTGATGAATTCGCGATGTCCAAGGCCTCGGCTGAATATCCCGGGTCT
>JAFKJZ010000547.1 GCA_017305815.1 Hyphomicrobiales bacterium | reverse complement strand
GCTCGACCGAGACGACGAGGCGGCTCTCGTCGCCCTCGGGGATGAATTCCGAAGGCAGGAAGCCCATCGCCCAGATCGAGATGGCGAAGGTGCCGATGCCGGCGGCGAGCGTCACCCAGCGCATGCCGCGGGCGAGCGTGCCCTTGAGCAGGCCGGTGTAGAGCCGCATGACGAGGCCGTCATGCTCCTCGGCCGGATGCGGCTGGCCGAGCCAGGCGCGCAGCAGGGCGAAGCCGGCGGCGAAGGCGAGCGCGCCGAGCGCGATCTTGGTCCAGCCGGTGGCGGCGATCCGTTCGGACAGGGTGCCGAGTAGCGGCACGCCGACGAGCGCCTCGCCGGAGATCTGCAGCACGAGCGCGCCGAGGCCGACGACCACGGCGACGGGGATGACCGCGCGCAGCCGGCGGCCGAGATCGTTCAGGAAGCCGCCATAGACGGGCTGGCCGTCCGAACCGTCGCCAACATAGGGCGCGCGCATGAAATAGGCGGCCATCATCGGCGTGATCAGGCGGGCGACGAGCAGCGAGAAGAACACCGCGATCGCCACCGTCAGGCCGAACTGCTTGAAGTACTGGCCGGCGATGCCACCCATGAACGACACCGGCGCGAAGATCGCCATGATCGTCGTCGAGATGGCGATGACGGCGAGGCCGATCTCGTCGGCCGCTTCCAGCGCCGCGCGATAGGGCTTCTTGCCCATGCGGGTATGGCGGACGATGTTCTCGATCTCGACGATGGCGTCGTCGACGAGGATGCCCGTCACCAGCGTGATGCCGAGAAGGCTGACGAGGTTGAGCGAGAAGCCCAGCATCGACAGCGCCCAGAAGGTCGGGATCGCCGAAAGCGGCAGGGCGACCGCCGCGACCAGCGTCGCGCGCCAGTCGCGCAGGAACAGCAGCACGACGAGGATGGCGAGGATCGATCCCTCATAGAGGGTATCCATCGCGCTTTCGTAGTTGCCGTAGGTGTAGTGGACGGTGTTGTCGATGATCGAGAAGGTGACGTCGGGATGCGCCTTGCCGATCTCGGCGATCTTGGCGCCGACGACATCGGCGACCGAGGCATCGCTGGCGCCCTTGGCGCGATAGACGGCGAGCGCCACGACCGGCTTGCCGTCCAGGCGGGCGAAGGACTTCGGCTCCTCCCAATGGTCCTCGACGGTGCCGAGATTGCCGAGCCGGACCTCGCGGCCGCCGGAGATGACGATCCGCGCATTGGCGAGATCCTCTATCGACTTGGCGCCGGCGAGCGTGCGGATGGTCTGTTCCTGGCTGCCGACTTCGCCCTTGCCGCCGGCGAGATCGACATTGGTGATCTGGAGCTGGCGGTTGACGTCGGCGGCCGTGACGCCGAGCGCCATCAGCCGGTCCGGATCGAGGCGGATCTGGATCTCGCGGGTGACGCCGCCCATGCGCTCGACGCGGCCGACGCCCTTCAGCGCCTGCAGGTCGCGGATGACCTGGTCGTCGATGAACCAGGAAAGCTGCTCCGGCGACATGGTGGGCGCCAGCGCGCCATAGGTGAGGATCGACTGGCTCTCGACGTCGATGCGCTGGACGATCGGCTCGTCGACCGTGCGGGGCAGGTCGCCACGGATCTTGGCGATCGCGTCCTTCACGTCGTTCAGCGCCCGGTCGGTATTGACCTCGAGGCGGAACTCGATCGCCGTCGTGGACTGGCCGTCGGTGATGGTCGAGGAGACGTGCTTGACGCCGGTTATGGACGCGACCGCGTCCTCGACCTTCTTGGTGACCTGCGTCTCCAGCTCGGCCGGCGCCGTGCCGGCGTCGGTGACGGTGACGGAGACCAGCGGCACGTCGATGTTGGGGAAGCGCGTGATCGGCAGCCCCATGAAGGAGACGATGCCGAAGGCGCAGAGCACGACGAAGAGAAGGATGGGCGGAACCGGATTGCGGATCGCCCAGGCGGAGAAGTTCCAGCTCATCCCTTCGCTCCCTCGCTCTGGGTCTCGTGCTTGGCCTCGCCCTTGGTTTCGTCCTGGGCCTCGACCGGGGTGACGGCGTCGCCGTCGCGCACGAAGGTGCCGGCGCGCAGCACGACGGCCTCGCCGGCGACGACGCCGTCGACCACCTCGACCAGGCCGCGACCGGAAATGCCGGTCTTGATCGGCCGCGTCTGGATCTTGCCGTCGACGACGACCTGCGTCGTGGCCTCGCCGGCCGTGGTGACGACGGCCGACACCGGGATCGCCACGACCTCGCGGCGGGCCAGCTCGACCGTGCCGCGCGCGAAGGCGCCGGCATTGACCTTGACGTCGGCCGGCAGCGCGACGCGCAGGCGGCCGAGGCGGCTGGTATTGTCGATGCGAGGCGCCACGAGGCGGACGGAACCCTGGATGCCTTCCGGCGCGCCCTGCACGGTGACCTTGACCGGCTGGCCGACGGCGATCTGCGCCAGCTCGGCTTCCGGCACCTGGGCTTCGAGCTCGATGGCGCCATCCTCGGCGAGGCGGAACAGCGGCTCGCCGCCGCCGGAAACGATGGCGCCGATGCGGGCCGAGCGCGACAGCACCAGGCCGTCGGTCGGCGCCTTGATCTCGGTCTTGGCGACGCGCAGCTGCAATTCGCGCCGCTGCGCCTCGGTCAAGGCCTTGTCGGCCTCGGCCAGCGCCAGGCCCTGGGCGGCGGCGTCGCGGCGGGCGGCCGCTGTCTTGGCGGTCGATTCCCGGAGGTCGAGCGCGTCCTGGGCGACGATGCCCTTGGTCTTCAGCGACTGGCCGCGATCGAAGGCGGCGTTGGCCTGCGCCTCGACGGCGGTCGCCTCGGCGATCTGGCTCTTCGCCTGGGCGATCGCCGCGTCGTTGCGCGCGAGCGACGACGCGTTCTGCGCGAGCTGGACGTCCAGCATGTCGGTCGAAAGCCGCGCCAGCACCTGGCCCGCTTTGACGTGGTCGCCTTCCTCGGCCGAAAGGTCGGTCAGCCGGTAGCCGTCGAGATCGACGCCGACCAGCACCTCTTCGCGCGGCACCAGCGAGCCGACGACGATGGCGGTCTGGACGACCTCCTTGCGCGCGGCCGGGATGACCGTGATCGCCGGCGGCTTGGGGGCTTCCGCAGCGGGCTTCGGTTCGTTCGCCGAGGCCGAGAACATCGATTCCGGCAAGGCGAGCGCGCCTGCGGCGATGGCGGCGACGAAGGCGGCGGAGGCCGCGAGACGGGTCATGCGCTTCATGGTTCGTTCGGCCGCTTCTGGCGGCCCCTCTGGTCAGGCTGGCACGGGCGGTCTCACGCCGCCGTCATGCCGCTCAGGCTTTCATTCCCAAAACGCCGGCGACGAGCCGCCGCAGCAGCGGCTCCACCCGGGCGAGCGATAGGTCTGGGTCATTGATCTGGCGCAGGGCGATGCCGTCCACGGCCGCCTGCAGCATGCTGATCGTGGCGTCTAGATCCTCGATCGGCGGCATCTCGCCCTTCTCGATCGCCTCCTCGAAGACTTCGCGCATGATGTCGCGCACGCTGTCGTCGATCTGCGCGAAGCGTTTGCCGATCTCGGAATTGCGCAGGCTTTCGGCGCTGATCTCTGCCATCAGCTCGCAGGCGCCGGGATCTCGCATATAGCCGAAATAGCCCATGGCGCAGCCGATCAGCCGGTCGAGAAGCGGGCCGGGGCCGCGCATGGCCTGGACGATCTCCGCCGCCCCGCAACGTTCGTCCTGGGCGATCGCCTCGATGATCGCTTCCTTGGAGGGGAAGTAGCGATAGAGCCCGCCGGGGCTCATCTTCGCTTCGAGGCAGATCTCCTGCATCGAGGCGCCGCGAAACCCGGAACGCGCGAAACAGGTGCGCGCCGCGTCGAGGATCTGCGCGCGGCGGGCATCCTGCGCGGTTTCGCGCGGTGCGGAGGCGGTCGTGTCCGGTTGGGCGAGGACGGTCATGGGCACCCGAAAAATTCTGCGAATGAATGTTCGCTCGCAGCAAGTGCGGTTGGTCTGCCCCTAAGTCAAGGAGCGGGCAATGGTGCCTATTCGATTTTTCCGGGAGCCGGCGATTCTGCGGCAATTCCGTCACAGCCGGCGGCGGCGGGTCTCGCACCGGCTGAAGAGAGCAGGCGAATGCGTCCGATCTGAGGCTGTCACCTGGCTGTTGTTCTTGGCCGCCGGATGCGGTCGGCTCCGGGCGGTCCGATGCATTTTCCGCTGAAATCACCTAGACAGAATGCTCCGCCACGGCCGAAGGCCGGGCGGGAGGGAGAGATGCCTGGGGAGGCAAGGGTGGAGACAATCGACCGCGAACTGGCGGCGTGGCTGGTGCGCGCCGGTCTGGTGGAGGACGGGGCCGATATCGTCGCGGAACCGCTCACCGGCGGCGTCGCGTCCGACATCTGGCGCGTGCAGGCGGGCGGGCGCAGCTTCGCCATCAAGCGGGCGCTGGCGAAGCTTCGCGTGGCGCGGGACTGGCGGGCGCCGGTATCGCGCAATGGCAACGAGGTGGAATGGCTGCTGGAGGCCGGCCGCATCGTGCCGGATGCCGTGCCGCATGTGCTGGCGCATGACGCCACCGTCGGCGCCTTCGCCATGGATTATCTGGAGCCGGAGGATCATCCGGTCTGGAAGGCCGAACTGCGGGCAGGGCGGGTCGATCCGGTCTTTGCCGCCGCCGTCGGCCGTGCCATCGCCGCCATCCATGGCGCGACGGCGCATTCGCCGGAGATCGCCGCCCGCTTCGATACCGATTCGATCTTCCATTCGATCCGGCTCGAGCCCTATCTCGAGGCGACGGCCGAGGCGCATCCCGATCTCGCGCCGCAATTGATGTCGCTGTCGCGCGACACGCTCGCGACCAAGATCGCGCTGGTGCATGGCGACGTCAGCCCGAAGAACATTCTGGTCGGTCCGAACGGGCCGGTCTTCCTCGACGCCGAATGCGCCTGGTATGGTGACCCGGCCTTCGACCTCGCCTTCTGCCTGAACCACATGCTGTTGAAATGCCTCTGGGTTCCGGCCAGCCGCGCCGGCTATCTCGCCTCGTTCGATGCGCTTGCTGGCGCCTATCTCGACGCCGTCGGCTGGGAGCCGCGGGAACAGATCGAGGCGCGCGCCGCGCGCCTGCTGCCGGGCCTGTTCCTGGCGCGCGTCGACGGCAAGTCGCCGGCCGAATACGTCACCGCGGAAGCCGACAAGGATCGCGTGCGCCGCGTCGCCCGTCCCCGGATCGCCAACCCGCCGCCGACGCTCGCCACCATTCGCGACGCCTGGGAAGAGGAACTTACGAAGTGAACGACACGACGATTCGCAAGGTCATCGGCCGCCGCGTCTGGGATTCGCGCGGCCGGCCCACGGTCGAGGCCGAGGTCCAGCTCGCCTCCGGCGCCATCGGTCGCGCCATCGCGCCGGCCGGCGCTTCGACCGGCACCGGCGAGGCGGTCGATCTCCGCGATGGTGGCGACCGTTTCGGCGGTCATGACGTCACCCGCGCCGTCGCGTCCGTCCAGGGCGAGATCGCCCGCGCCCTTGCCGGCAGGGACGCTTTCGACCAGGCCGCCGTCGACGCCGCGCTGGTCGCCCTCGACGGCACGCCCAACAAGGGCCGCCTTGGCGGCAACGCGCTGATCGCAACCTCGATGGCGGTGTTGCATGCCGCCGCCGCCGGTGCCGGCCAGCCGCTCTGGCGCTATCTCGCCGGTGGCAGGAGGGTCCGAATCCCGGTGCCGGAGATCCAGATCTTTGGTGGCGGCGCGCATGCGGCGCGTCGCGTCGACGTGCAGGATTTCATGCTCATCTGCCCCGGCGCTTCCTCCTTCGCCGAGGCGCTCGACTGGACCGCCGAGGTCTATCGCGCCGCCGGCCTGCGGATGAAGAAGGCAGGCAAGCTGCAGGGAGTCGCCGATGAGGGCGGCTTCTGGCCGGCCTTCAACTCCAATGAAGAGGCGCTCGACGAACTGGTAGGGGCGATCGCCGATGCCGGCTTCACGCCCGGTCCGGATGTCGGAATCTCGCTCGACATCGCCGCGTCCGAGTTTGGCCGCGACGGCCGCTACAAGCTGGCGCTCGACGATAGCGAGCTCGATACCGGCGGCATGATAGACCTGCTCGGCCGCTGGCTCGACGCCTATCCGATCCTGTCGATCGAGGATCCCGTCGCCGAGGACGACGAGGCCGGCTTCCTCGCCTTCACCGGGCGCTATGGCGACCGCTGCCAGGTGATCGGCGACGACTTCCTGGTGACGAACGCGGCCCGCGTCGACACTGCGGCGGCGAAGGGCTCGGCGACTGCCGTGCTGGTCAAGCCGAACCAGGCGGGCACCGTCACCGAGACCAAGGCGGCGCTGGATGCTGGTAAGAGGGCGGGCTTCGGCACCATC
>JAFKJZ010000546.1 GCA_017305815.1 Hyphomicrobiales bacterium | reverse complement strand
GATCGCATAGCTTACCATGTGGAAGATCGGCCCCGAATGGGCGGCGCAGCAGGCGAAGAAGGTCAGCGCCAGGATCCAGAACTGCGGCGAGCGCAGCGCGTCCTGCATGGTCATGCCGCCCGTCTCGCCGGCTTCGGCAGCGGCGCCGGCCGGCGCGGTCGCGGGCGGACGCCGGATCAGCAGGGTCGTCGGCAGCAGGATCACCCAAGCCCCGATGCCGATCACCAGCATGGCGAAGCGCCAGTCATAGGCGGAGATCAGCCAGCGGGCGAAGGGCGAGATGGTCATCGGCGCCATGCCCATGCCGGCCGAGACCAGCGAGACGGCCAGGCCGCGGTGGGTGGTGAACCAGCCGGTCACGGCGGCGATCACCGGCGCGAAGAAGGCGCTGGAGGCGAGGCCGACGAGAATGCCGAAGGTGAGCTGGAAGGCGAGGAGCGAGGTCGCGCGGCTGGCCAACACCAGCGCCAGGCCGAGCAGCACCGTGCCGGCCAGCACGACGGCGCGCGGACCGAAGCGATCGCTCAGCATGCCCCAGCCGATGCCGGCGACGCCCATGATCAGGAAATTCAGCGTCATCGCGCTCGATATGCCGGCGCGCGACCAGCCGGTGTCGACCGACAGCGGCTCCAGGAAAACGGCGAGCGAAAACATCGTGCCGACGGCGACGCAGCCCATCAGGGCGCCTGCGAAGACGACGAGCCAGCGGTTGAAATTGGTCATGCTGCGAACCCCTCCCGAAGGATTTTTGGCCGCGACCGGTTTCCGTGCGCCGCCGATGAAGCATGACGAACGAGCCGACGCCGTTTCGACAGACGCGTGAAGAATTTTGTCGGCTCGTTCGCGGAAGACAGCAAGACCCTCGCCCTCGCGGTTCCGCTCGACCATCATCCTGAGGTGCCCGGCAAGGCCGGGCCTCGAAGGAGGATCCAGGGTACGCTAGATTGCCTCCGCCCCCTTTTCTTCGGTGTCCGATCGGATAGGTTCCGATCGCTCTTCCGCTCCGCGAACCCATTGGCTAAAAGCATTTCATGACCCAGAACCTCTCCGCTCTCCTCCCGATCGTGAAAGCCGCGCCGGTTGTTCCGGTGCTGATCATCGAAGACGTCAAGACCGCCGTGCCGCTCGCGCGGGCGCTGGTCGCCGGCGGCCTGACGGCGCTCGAAGTGACGCTGCGCACGCCGGCGGCGCTCGATTGCATCCGCGCCATCAAGGCCGAGGTCGATGGCGCCAATATCGGCGCCGGCACCATCCTCAATCCGAAGCAGTTCGACGAGGCCGTCGCGGCTGGTTCGAGCTTCCTCGTCAGCCCCGGCGCCAGCCCGAAGCTGATCGCGCATGCGGCGGGCTCGCCGGTGCCGCTGCTGCCGGGCGTCGCCACCGCCGGCGAGGCGATGTTCCTGCTCGAAGAGGGCTATGGCGCGGCGAAATTCTTCCCGGCCGAGCAGGCCGGCGGCGCGCCCTATCTGAAGGCGCTCGCTTCGCCGCTACCGGGCCTGATGTTCTGCCCGACCGGCGGCGTCAGCCTGAAGAACGCGCAGAGCTACCTGTCGCTGCCGAACGTCATGTGCGTCGGCGGTTCGTGGGTGGCGCCCGCGAGCGCGATCGCGGCCGGCGACTGGGCGGCGATCACCACGCTGGCGCGCGAAGCCTTCGAGCTGCGCGCGGCCTGAGCCGATTTTCCTGATCGCCCCGCCGGTTCGCGGCGGGGCGAAGTCTTCGCCGGCAAACGATCCCGGCGCCCGTCTATCCCGAACGGAACGGCCCGGTCGAGCGCCGGCATCGCCGCCTGGCGCGCCTGTTTCGGCTGCGCCGTCGCGCCGGAATGATTTCGATCTTCCAGACGGCATCTTGCCTTGTCGCGGTAGCCGGTGCTCACTACTTCCCCAATGCGTTTCGCACGGTCTCCATCATAGGGAAAAGTGAGATGATCGACGGCAAGAGCATTCTCGACCAGCTGCTCGGAGCGGCATCCGGAGCAGGCGGCGGCCAGGGGCAGGGCGGTCTCGGTGATCTCAGCCGGATGAGCGGCTCGCTCGGCAGCGGCGGCGGCCAGCCGGCCTCGTCCGATCCGGCCGGCGGCCTCGGCGACCTGCTGGGCGGCATGCTCGGCGGTGCGGGCGGCCAGGGCCAGGGCGGCGGCGGTGCCGGCGGGCTCGGCGACCTTCTCGGCGGCATCCTGGGCGGCGGTGGCAGCGGCCAGGCCGCCTCGACTGGTGGCGCGGGCGGCGGCCTCGGCGACGTGTTCGGCAAGGTCACGGAATACGCCAAGCAGAATCCCGGCCTCTCGACGGCGGCGGCCGGCGGCCTCGCCGCCGTGCTGTTCGGCGGCAAGGGCCCGAAGCTCAAGGCAGACGCGCTGACCCTGGGCGGCCTCGCCGCCATCGGCACGCTCGCCTACAAGGCCTACCAGCAATACAAGGTCAACAATCCGGATGCGCCGGCCGCTTCGGCGCCGCCGGTCGGCACCCCTGCAGCGTTGCCGCCGGCGGATTCCGCCTTCCATCCGGCCAATGCGCCGGGCGGCCCGGACGCCGTGGCGCTCTCGATCGTCTCGGCGATGATCGCCGCCGCAAAGGCGGACGGCACCATCGACGCCGACGAGAAGCAGAAGATCCTCGGCAAGCTCAGCGAAGGCGGCCTCACCGCCGACGAGCGCGATTTCCTGAACCGCGAGATGGCCGGCCCGCTCGACATCAACAAGGTGGTAGATTCGGCGACCGGGCCGGAGCACGCGATCCAGCTCTATGCGGCGTCGCTGCTGGCCATCAATCCCGACCATCCGGCCGAGCGCGGCTATCTCGACATGCTCGCCGCCCGTCTCGGCCTCGACGCCAATCTGAAGGCCTCGATCGAGCAGGCCGTCGCCGCCGCGGCGACGTAAGGCGGGGTCCAAGCTTAAAAAGAAGGGCGCGGAGCCGAGCGGTTCCGCGCCCCTCTCGTTTCAGGAAGCTGCCGCGGCCTCAGGCCGCCTTGATGTTCGCCTGCAGGAATTCGTCGATGCGGGCGATCGCCTTGCGGATGTTCTCGGTCGAGTTGGCGTAGGAGAGGCGGATATAGCCCTCGCCATAGACGCCGAAATCCGGGCCGCCGATGGTGGCGACGCCGGCCTGCTCCAGCAGCGCCGACGCCAGCGGCTTCGCCTTCCAACCCGTCGCCTTGATGTTCGGGAAGGCGTAGAAGGCGCCCTTCGGCGTGGCGCAGCGGATGCCCTGGAGCTTGTTCATCTCCTCGACCACGACGGCGCGGCGGCGGTCGAACTCGGCGACCATCGCATGCACCGCATCCTGCGGGCCGGTCAGCGCCGCGAGGCCGGCGAACTGCGCCGGGGCGTTGACGCAGGACCAGCAGTTGACGGCGAGCTTGCGCACCTTGTCGACCAGCGCCGTCGGCCAGACCGAATAGCCCATGCGCCAGCCGGTCATGGCATAGGTCTTCGACCAGCCGTCGAGCAGGATGACGCGGTCGCGGATCTCGGGATAGGAGAGCAGCGAGGTGTGCTCCAGCCCGTCATAGATCATCTGGCCGTAGATCTCGTCCGACAGGATCGCGACATTGGGCCACTTGGCGAGGCCGGCGACCAGCTTGTCGATCTCCGACTTCGGCGTGACGCCGCCGGTCGGGTTGGCGGGCGAGTTCAGGATGATCAGCCGGGTCTTCGGCGTGATCAGCGCCAGCGTCTCCTCGGCCGAGAAGGCGAAGCCGTTCTCTTCGCGGATCGGCACCGGGATCGGGGTGGCGCCGGTGAACTCGATCATCGAGCGATAGATCGGGAAGCCGGGATCCGGATAGAGGATGTCGGCGCCTGCTTCGCCGAACATCAGGATCGCCGCGAACATTGTCACCTTGCCGCCCGGAACCACCACGACATTGTCGGGCGAGACCGGCGCGCCGGTGCGCTTCTGAACGTCGGCGGCGACGGCCTCGCGCAGCGGCAGGATGCCGGTCGCCGGCGTATAGCCGTGCTCGCCGTCGCGCAGCGCCTTCACCGCCGCCTCGACGATGTGTTCCGGCGTCTTGAAGTCGGGCTGGCCGATGCCGAGATTGATGATGTCGCGGCCCTGGCGGGCGAGGTCGGTGGCGCGCGCGAGAACCGCGAAGGCGTTCTCCTCGCCGATGCGCTCGAAATTGGCGACTGTCTGGAACATTTCTGGCCTCCCGGGCTATCTCTTTGCGGGGTCTGATTTTGTTGACGGCCGCGACGAGACGGCCATTGATTTCGTATGATGTTTCAGCGCATCCTCAGGGCAAAATCAAACCTGATTTTCCGGGAGCCTCTTACCATGTCGTCCACCACGCCGCGCAAGCTTCGTTCTCAAGCCTGGTTCGATAATCCGGACAATCCGGGCATGACCGCGCTCTACATGGAGCGCTATCTGAACTATGGCCTGACGCGCAAGGAACTGCAGTCGGGCAAGCCGATCATCGGCATCGCCCAGACCGGCTCCGACCTGTCGCCGTGCAACCGCCACCACCTGGTGCTGGCCGAACGCGTGCGCGAGGGCGTGCGCGAGGCCGGCGGCCTCGTCATGGAATTCCCGGTCCATCCGATCCAGGAGACGGGCAAGCGTCCGGGCGCGGCGCTCGACCGCAACCTCGCCTATCTCGGCCTGGTGGAGCTCCTCTATGGCTACCCGCTCGACGGCGTCGTGCTGACGATCGGCTGCGACAAGACCACCCCGGCCTGCCTGATGGCCGCCGCCACCGTCAACATCCCGGCGATCGCGCTGTCGGTCGGCCCGATGCTGAACGGCTGGTACAAGGGCGAGCGCACCGGCTCCGGCACCATCGTCTGGAAGCAGCGCGAGCGCCTCGCCGCCGGCGAGATCGACTATGAAGAGTTCATGGAGATCGTGGCCTCGTCGGCGCCGTCGACCGGCTACTGCAACACCATGGGCACGGCGACGACGATGAACTCGCTCGCCGAGGCGCTCGGCATGCAGCTCCCCGGCTCGGCCGCGATCCCCGCGCCGTACCGCGAGCGCCAGCAGATCGCCTACGAGACCGGCAAGCGCGCCGTCGAGATGGTCTGGGAAGACCTGAAGCCGTCCGACATCATCACCCGCGAGGCGATCGAGAACGCCATCGTCGTCAACTCGGCGATCGGCGGCTCGACCAATGCGCCGATCCACATCAACGCCATCGCCCGCCACATCGGCGTCGAAGTCTCCGTCGACGACTGGCAGACCGTCGGCCACAAGGTGCCGCTGCTCGTCAACCTGCAGCCCGCCGGCAAGTATCTCGGCGAGGACTACCAGCATGCCGGCGGCGTGCCGGCCGTCGTCAACGAGCTGATGAAGCACGGCCTCATCCATGAGAATGCGATGACCGTCAACGGCAAGACGATGGGCGACAACTGCCGCAACGCCGAAATCGAGCTGCCGGACGTCATCCGCACCTTCGAGACGGCGCTGGTGCAGGACGCCGGCTTCATCGTGCTGCGCGGCAACCTGTTCGACAGCGCCATCATGAAGACCAGCGTGATCTCGAAGGAGTTCCGCGACCGCTACCTGTCGAACCCGAACGATCCCGAGGCCTTCGAAGGCCGCGCCATCGTGTTCGAGGGTCCGGAGGACTACCACCACCGCCTCGACGATCCGTCGCTCGAGATCGACGAGAACTGCATCCTGTTCATCCGCGGCACCGGCCCGATCGGCTATCCGGGCGCGGCCGAGGTCGTGAACATGCAGCCGCCGGCAGCCCTCATCAAGCGCGGCATCCTCTCGCTGCCCTGCATCGGCGACGGCCGCCAGTCGGGCACGTCGGGTTCGCCGTCGATCCTGAACGCCTCGCCGGAAGCCGCCGCCGGCGGCGGCCTGGCGCTGCTGCAGACGGGCGCCCGCGTCCGCGTCGACCTGAACAAGGGCTCGGCCAACATCCTGATCTCGGACGAGGAGCTGGCGACCCGCCGCGCGGCCTTGAACGCTGCCGGCGGCTTCCCGATCCCGCCGAGCCAGACGCCGTGGCAGGAGATCCAGCGCGCGCTGACCGATCAGCTCGCCGACGGCATGGTCCTGAAGCCCGCAGTCAAGTACCAGAAGGTCCACCAGACCTACGGCGTGCCGCGCGACAACCACTAAGCGTCGGCGGAAGGCCCCGGCTTTCCGGCCGTTTCGAGAATTGCATGACCGGCCCTCGTGGCCGGTCATGTCGTTTCTGGGTTCGTTTGCTGGCAGCGTCCCGCGTCCCACCCTCGCCGTCATCCCGGACGCAGCGCAGCGAAGATCCGGGATCCGTTCGGCGATGGCATCCGGTGTCCTGCACGACAAGCCTGCCGCTGCATGGATCCCTGCTTTCGCAGGGATGACGGGCCGAGGATGACGATG
>JAFKJZ010000545.1 GCA_017305815.1 Hyphomicrobiales bacterium | reverse complement strand
AACGCCGTCGAGTATTTCGTCTCCTACTACGACTACTACCAGCCCGAGGCCTATGTGCCGCGGACCGACACCTATATCGAGAAGGAATCCTCGGTGAACGAGCAGATCGACCGGATGCGCCATTCGGCGACCCGTTCGCTGCTGGAGCGCGACGACGTCATCATCGTCGCCTCGGTTTCCTGCATCTACGGTATCGGCTCGGTCGAGACCTATACGGCGATGACCTTCGGCATCGAGCTCGGCGAGAAGCTCGACCAGCGGCAGCTGCTCGCCGATCTCGTGGCGCTGCAATACAAGCGCTCCGACGCGAATTTCACCCGCGGCACCTTCCGGGTGCGCGGCGATACCGTCGAGATCTTCCCGGCCCACCTGGAGGATCGCGCCTGGCGGCTGTCGCTGTTCGGCGACGAGGTCGAGAGCATCACCGAGTTCGATCCGTTGACGGGCACGAAGACGAACGAGCTCAAATTCGTCAAGGTCTACGCCAATTCGCACTATGTGACGCCGAAACCGACGCTCAACCAGGCGATCGCCTCGATCAAGCATGAGCTGCGCTTGCGGCTGGCGGAACTGGAGGCATCGGGCCGCCTGCTCGAAGCGCAGCGGTTGGAGCAGCGTTGCCGCTTCGATATCGAGATGATGGAGGCGACCGGTGCCTGCGCCGGCATCGAGAACTATTCGCGCTACCTGACCGGTCGCCTGCCGGGCGAGCCGCCGCCGACCCTGTTCGAATACCTGCCCGACAACGCGCTCGTCTTCACCGACGAGAGCCACGTCACCATCCCGCAGATCGGCGGCATGTATCGCGGCGACTTCCGGCGAAAGGCGACGCTGGCCGAATACGGCTTCCGCCTGCCGTCCTGCATGGACAACCGGCCGCTTCGCTTCGAGGAATGGGACGCGATGCGGCCGCAGACGGTGCACGTCTCGGCGACGCCCGGCTCGTGGGAGATGGAAGCGACCGGCGGCGTCTTCACCGAGCAGGTCATCCGGCCGACCGGTCTGATCGACCCGCCGGTCGAGATCCGCTCGGCCAAGACCCAGGTCGACGACCTGCTCGGCGAAGTGCGCGAGACGGCGAAGAAGGGTTATCGCACGCTGGTCACGACGCTCACCAAGCGCATGGCCGAGGACCTGACCGAATACCTGCACGAGAACGGCGTCCGCGTCCGCTACATGCATTCCGACGTCGAGACGCTGGAGCGCATCGAGATCATCCGCGATCTCCGCCTCGGCGCCTTCGACGTGCTGATCGGCATCAATCTCCTGCGCGAAGGCCTGGATATTCCGGAGTGCGGGCTCGTCGCCATCCTCGATGCCGACAAGGAGGGCTTCCTGCGCTCCGAGACGTCGCTGATCCAGACCATCGGCCGCGCGGCGCGAAACGTCGACGGCAAGGTCCTGCTCTATGCCGACCGGGTCACCGGTTCGATGGAGCGGGCGATGGCGGAAACCGAGCGCCGCCGCGAAAAGCAGCTCGCCTACAACGAAGAGCACGGCATCACGCCGGAATCGGTCAAGAAGCAGATCGGCGACATCCTCTCCTCGGTCTACGAGCAGGATCACGTCACCGTCGACGCCGGCATGGCCGATACGGCGCTGGTCGGCAACAATCTGAAGGCGCATCTCGACGCGCTCGAGAAGAAGATGCGCGACGCGGCGATGAACCTCGAATTCGAGACGGCGGCGCGGCTGCGCGACGAGATCAAGCGCCTCAAGGAGACCGAACTCGCCATCGCCGACGATCCGCTGGCGCGCCAGTCGGCGATCGACGATCGTACCGGCGGCTATCGCGGCGAGCGAAAATACGGAAGCGCCGGCAACCTGCCGCCGGAGCCGGCCACGCGTGCCCGCAAGAACGACCTCGACGAGATGACGGTGAAGCGCACCGAGGTGCCGCTGGCGTCGCGGGCGCGCAAGCCCGAGCTCGACGAGATGGGCGTCAGCTCGAACCTGACCTCGGTCTCGACGGACGAGCATGAGCGGCCGCAGCGCCCGGATCCGATGACGACGAACCATCGCCCGCGCTCCGTCGGCGGACGTCCCGGCAGCTCGGCCGGCCGCAAGGGGCCGAAGCGGCGATAGACGTCCCGAAGCTCGGCGGCTCCCTCGCCCACGCAGTGGGAGAGGGGGCAATATCAGTGGCGAGGGCTCAATCCTTGGTGCTGATCGCCCAGGAAGCATGGGTGACGCCGGCCAGGCGCTCGATCCGGCGGGCGACCGCGTCCATCTCGTTCGGATTGACGGCGGTGTTGACCAGCGTCGCGACGATTTCGGCCAGGTCCTCGCCGCGATCGTGCACCTCGAGGTCGCCGGCCGGATAATGCGCCTTCTCCAGCATGTCGGCGACCAGGGTGCGCAGGCGTGGCAGCTCGCCCGCGCGCACCGTGACCGTCACCTCATAGGTCGCCTCGGAGGCTTCCTCGTCGAGCGGCTTGCGGTTGATGGCGTTGGCCAGCGGCCGCAGCAGCGTGTTGCCGGCGATGACGAACACAGTCACCAGCGCCGCATGGGCGATCATGTCGGCGCCCGCACAGGCGCCGATCGCCGCTGAGCACCAGAGCGTCGCCGCCGTGTTGAGGCCGCGGACATTCATGCCCTCGCGCATGATGGCGCCGGCGCCGAGAAAGCCGACACCGGAGACGACATAGGATATGACGCGCGTCGCCTCTGCCGGGCCGGTGATCGCCATGGCGAGATCGACGAAGGCGGCGGCGCCCACGGCGACGAGGACATTGGTGCGAAGGCCGGCCGTGCGCTGGCGGTACTGGCGCTCGACGCCGACCAGCGTTCCGAAGATGAAGGCGGCGGCCAGGCTGACGACGGTGTCGAGAAAGGGCCAGAACTCGAAGACTTCGATGAAACGCAAGATCGGCCCCGGCGGGTGAGGAGGGAATCAGCGGATCCTCATTCTAGCCGAGGCGCATCGACGTTCCATGACGGCCACTCGCAACGAAATCGGCCGGACGCGCAAGCGAGCCTGCGCCGGATGCGGCGCCCCGGGGGATTGCTCCGAGGCGTCGGAAACAGGGAAGCCCGGGGGGGCGGCCACGGGCGGAAGCGAGGCTATTTCTTCTTCATCTTCATGGCGGATTCGCAGGCCATCTTGCCATTGGCCATCTGCATGTCGTTCGCCATGTACATCTTGCCGTCGGAACCCATCATCATCATGACGCAGCCATCCATCGGCTTTGCGTCCTTCATCATGGCGTCCGTCATCGCCTTGTCGGTGTGCATCATGCGGGCCATCTGCCCGTTCGGCATCATCATGACGGTTTCCCCCTTCCGCATCATGGTTTCGGCGGCGAAGGCGGGGGCGGTGGCGGCCGTCGCCAGAGCGGCGGCCGCCAGGACCATGGACCCTCTGCGCATGTTTTCCTCCAATATCGATGCACCTAGCCGTTTTGCGGCTACCGGATATTGTAGGACTCCAGCATCGGTTGTTCCGTCGAAACGAGCATCACTTTGCCGTGTCTCGACAATGTGCGGATTCTGGTTCCCGGCGGGCTAGTTGGCTGTCTTCCGCGAGATCAGTACATAGCCGCGCGTCCGGCCGCCATTGTCCCTGTCGGGTGTGTTCATGGCCGCGAACAGGTCCGAAGCGGTGACCCAGACCGGCGGATATTTGTAGCGGGCGACGTCGAGGATCAGGAAGCGGTCGGCCTCCGCGTCATAGGCTGCGAGCGGCGAGATATGGCCGCCCGTCTGCTGGCCCAGCGCCTTGCGCAGATAGTTGACGAGGACGAACTGACCCGGTTGGGCAAGATGGTCACGCGCGGCAGTGCGGAAGGCGTCGAGGCTGTCGTCGCCGGCATGCTTCACCGTGACGTCGAGCGGCTGCAGCGCCAGCACGCCGCCCAACTGGTCGAGCGTCATGCCCTGCCGCAGGATCGTCTCGCGCGGCACGACGGCGTCGGTCCGCGCGTCGAGCAGATTATCCTGCGTGAAGGTGCGATAGGGCTCGTATTCCGGCACGGTGGGCGCCGGCACGCCCGCCGCATTGAGGACCATCACCATCGAAGCAACGCCGCAGAAACTCTGGGTCTTCTGGGTGACGAACTGGTCGGCGAGAGGGAAATAGGCGGCGCGCGCCTCGGCGCCGATGAGCAGCGCCTCGCCGTCGGTGGTCGCCGCGCCGACCAGCCCGGCCGGAAGCGGCAGGGTCTCGGCGGAGGCGAAGCCGGCCGAAAGGCCGAGGACGAGCAATGCAACGCGGAGGCTTGGCGCGATCATGATGCGGCTCCAACGCGGACTGGCTGGCGATGATCATCTCGCGTTTCGCGGCGTTGTTCCAGTCCGGACGGTTGCGCCGATGACGTAGCGGGAGCCTGTCTCCTTTCATCGGGCCGGTCCGATCCGCGGACGCCGTGCCGGGGCGCTCCCTGCCGGCGGCGCGGGGGAGAAGCGGCCGGGCAGCGTTCAGGCGGACGCGACGTTCCGTGCTGCTCATTTTGCCGGCAATTCATCGGACCATTGCCGGAGCGCGCGAAAATGCCAACAAATTCACCCTTTGGAGCAAGCGGATACGCGTGCCCAAAAAACGTGTTTGACTGGGACCCGAATTAAATCATACGAAGACGTGCTGGACGCGGTCCCGCCCGATGGGCGACGACCCGAGCAGTCGCAGCCGGGAGGTTGTCGGGCATTGTGATCGTAGGATCGTGAAGACGATGCGCGCCGATTATCGGCGGCTCGGCCAACACGCGTGAGCAAACGTCGTACTATTGGGAGAAGACGAATGAAGCTGTTCAAGTCCGCGCTTGCGGCAGTTACCGTCAGCATGCTGGCCCTCGGGGCGGCTCATGCGGAAGACAAGGGCCTGATCGGCGTCCTGATGCCGACGAAGACGTCCCAGCGCTGGATCAATGACGGCGATGCCGTGAAGTCGCAGCTGGAAGCCAAGGGCTACACCGTCGACCTGCAGTATGCGCAGGACGACATCCCGAACCAGCTGAGCCAGCTCGAGAACGAGATCACCAAGAACCCGAAGGCGCTGATCGTCGCCTCGATCGACGGCACGACGCTCTCCGACGCGCTGCAGAAGGCTGCCGACGCCGGTGTCGTCGTCGTCGCCTATGACCGCCTGATCAAGAAGACCCCGAACGTCGACTACTACACGACCTTCGACAATTTCGGCGTCGGCGTCCTCCAGGCCCAGTCGCTGGTGAAGGGCCTCAAGGAGCGCTTCCCGGACACCAAGCCCTGGAACGTCGAGCTGTTCGGTGGTTCGCCGGACGACAACAACGCCTTCTTCTTCTACAACGGCGCGATGTCGGTCCTGCAGCCGCTGATCGACGACGGCTCGATCAAGATCGTCTCCGGCCAGACCGGCATGGACAAGGTCGGCACGCTGCGCTGGCTCGCCGCCACCGCCCAGGCCCGCATGGACAACCTGCTTTCGGCCAACTACTCGGACGGCAAGCGCGTCGACGGCATCCTGTCGCCGCATGACGGCCTGTCGCGCGGCATCATCGCCTCGCTCCGTGGCGTCGGCTACGGCACCGCCGACCAGCCCTGGCCGATCGTGACCGGCCAGGACGCCGAGACCGCTTCGGTCAAGGCGATCATCGCCGGCGAGCAGTACTCGACCGTCTTCAAGGACACCCGCGATCTCGCCAAGTCGACCGTCGAGCTCGTCGACACGGTCCTGTCGGGCGGCAAGCCTGCCAACCTCGACACCACCACCTACAACAATGACGTCAAGGTCGTCCCGTCGATCCTGCTGACGCCGCATGAGGTGGACAAGTCGAACTACGAGAAGCTCGTCGTCGAGTCCGGCTACATCAAGGCCGACGAACTCAAGTAATCGTCACATAGACGGAGGGGCCTCGCCTTGGCGGGGCCCCTTCTTGTCGGGCTGGCGACGAGGTAAACTCACCCACCCGATGCCCCTTTCCGGAGCGGCTCTGCATGACTTCCTATATTCTCGAGATGCGCGACATCACCAAGACCTTTCCCGGGGTCAAGGCGCTGTCGAACGTCAATCTCAAAGTCGAGGAAGGCGAGATTCACGCCATCTGCGGCGAGAACGGCGCCGGCAAGTCGACTCTGATGAAAGTCCTTTCGGGTGTTTATCCGAACGGCGACTATGAAGGCCAGATCATCTATCGCGACCAGGAGTGCCACTTCCGCGGCATCCATGACAGCGAGGAGAAGGGCATCGTCATCATCCACCAAGAGCTTGCCCTGGTGCCGATGCTGTCAATCGCCGAGAACATTTTCCTTGGCAACGAGCACGCCAAGTTCGGCGTCATCGACTGGAACGCCAATGAGGCGCGCACCCGCGACCTGCTCAAGAAGGTCGGCCTGACCGAGGACCCGAAGACG
>JAFKJZ010000544.1 GCA_017305815.1 Hyphomicrobiales bacterium | reverse complement strand
CGAGGTGATCACGCCCGGCGGCCACACCTCGAGCTAGCCGCCGCACAAGCACGACACCGACAATTTGCCGGCTGAATCGCTGCTGGAGGAGACCTACTACCATCCCCTCAAGCCGCCTCAGGGCTTCGCCTTCCAGCGCGTCTATACCGACGACCGCTCGCTCGACGAGACGATGCTGATCGAGGATGGCGTGGTGACGCTGGTGCCGAGGGGATATCACCCCTGCGCCACCATCCACGGCTACGACCTCTATTATCTCAACGTCATGGCCGGGCCGACGCGGACGTGGAAGTTCCACAACGCGCCCGAGCATGAATGGCTGCTGAAAGACTAGCTAGCCCTCGGCGGCCGGCGGCTGCGTGCCTCGCCGCGCGTAGCGATCCCAGGCCTCGACGCCGACCGCCGTCACCAGCGCCAGCAGGCCGCCGATCACCGTCGCGATGATGCGGTGCTCGACGACCTCGATCTCCGGCAGGCCGGCGAGCGACACCAGGAAGGCGACGCAGGCGGTGACGCTGGCGACGAAGGCAGCATAGCCGGAGCGCTGCATCGAATAGGCGAGCCCCGCGAGCCCGACCACCAGTACCGCCAGCAGGCTCTCGTCCGGCCGCAGCACGGCGGCGATGAGTGTGGCGATGCCGGCGCCGGCGACCGTGCCGCAGATGCGGAAGACGACGCGCTCGACCGTCTTGTCGGATTGCGGCTTCAGGATGATCAGCGCCGTGACCGGGATCCAGTAGCCGTTCGGGATATGCGCCGTCTTCGTCATCACCGTCGTCAGCACGGCGAGGATGGCGGTCGCGACGGCGATCCGCAGCGTGTCGGAATGGCCGGTGAGGCGGTGCCCCATCACGGCGAACAGGTCCTGCCAGCGCTCGGTGCCGTCATGCTCGCGGATGATGGCCGACTTGCCGACCAGCACCCAGGCGGTCGTCACCAGCACGATCTGCAGCACGCCGCCCGTGAAGACAAGGCCCGCGCGCCCGAGCGCGCCCCTCATGTCGGCGGGATAGGCGTCGGCGACGAAGAAGGCGATTGCCCATTGCAGCGTGATCCACCACGCGGCCGGGCCGGCCGCGTTGGCGCCGCCGCAGAGCGCTCCGGCGACGGCCGAGAACAGGATCATCAGCGGCAGGTAGTCGCCGGAGAAGGAACCGAGCCACGCCGCGAAGGTCATCCCGACCATGGCGAATATCATCGGCGCGGCGCGCACCGCCGTGAAGCGCTGGAAGGCGCCGAAACCGACCGAGAAGGCGCCGCTGGCCGCGACGAGGCCATAATCCGGCCGGCCGAGGAAGATGCCGGCGGCGAGGCAGATCGCCATCGCCGGCATGCAGGCGATGACCGTCTCCGGCCGGATGTCGCCGCGGCGGAAGGCGAACATTTCCTGGCTGTAGCGCCGCACCGGGATCCGGGCGCGCAGAAGGCGATGGACTGGCACGCGGGTCACCTGTTCCCGAAACGAACCGAAGCGACCTCCGATCACGGAGACCTTCGACCCTGGTGAGCCGATGCGGCTTTTCCGGGTCGCGACGCCCCGCCACTCTAGAGGCGCGGATCGCCGCCCGCCACCTCAGACATTCTCCGCCACATAGAGTTCGAAGGGCAGCAGGACACGGTTGTCGCCCTCCCCCGCCCGGCGCGTCGTCGCGCGGGTCAGGATCTCCACCGCCCGCTCGGCGAGCGCCCGGACCGGCGTCGCGATCACCGCGTCGAGAACGCCGTCGACCAGCGCCGCGCGCGTTTCCGGCACCAGTTCGTTGCAGACGGCGACGACGCGGCGCTCCGCGCCCGCCTCGCGCAGCGCCGTGACGAGACCGGCCATGCCGCCGCCGGCGACATAGACGCCGACGAGATCCGGATTGCGCTTCAGCAATTCGAGCGTGCCCTCATGCGCGAGATGCGGATCCTCCAGATTGGCGAGCGGCTCGAGCAGGCGGAACGCGGGCGCATGCTCACGAAAATAGGCGCGAAAACTGCTCTCGGCGAGCTCATGGCCGACAAAGCGATGGCTGCCGACGAAGCTGCCGACGCTGCCCGCCTGCCGCGCCAGCCGCGAGACGGCCCAGGCGGCGGTGCGCCCTGCCTTGCGGTGATCGATGCCGACATGGCCGATCCGCCCCGGCGCCGACAGTTCGGAGAGCAGCGTCATCACGCCGACGCCGCGAGCGGCGAGTCGCTCGACCGCTTCCGTCACTTTCGGATGGTCGGCGGCGACGACGGCGAGCGCATCGACGCGGGCGCCGAGCGCCAGCAGCTTTTCCGCCACCGTGCCGGCCGAGATGTCCTCGACGAACTCGACGACCGGCTTGCCGCGTACGCCCGGAGCGGCGCGGGTCGCGGCGGAAAGCGCCGCCGCCATCTCCTGGAAGAAGGCATCGGCGCGACGCTGCAGCAGGAAGCCGAAGCTGCGGTCCGGCGCGGTTTCCTCCAGCCGCCGCTTCAGCAGGCCGGTGCCGTGATAGCCGATCGCCTCGGCGGCGGCGAGCACGCGCTCGGCCGTCTCGCGCTTCACCGGCGCGCGCCGGTTCAGCACGCGATCGACGGTGGCGACGCCGACGCCGGCGGCTTCGGCGAGGTCGCGGATCGTCGGCCGGTTCACGCCGTCCATGCTCGTCCAAACCTGATAGTTTCTATCATGAAGCCTCGCTGCATCCTTGAGCTTTCGTGAGAGATGACCACCGAGACGGTTCGGCGCGACTATTCCCTGGTCGGACGCGACACGAAGCGGGCCGAGGAAAACGGCCTCGCGGCGGCCGAGTGGTATCAGTGCCCGATCACCCGCAAGGAACTGAAGGAGCTGATGAAACGCTCCGACGGCCCGGCGCTGCGCGACACGGCGATCTGGTTCGCGGCGCTCTTCCTTTCCGGCCTCGGCGGCTACCTGCTCTGGGGCTCGTGGTGGGCGGCGCCGTTCTTCCTCGTCTATGGCGTGCTCTACGGCTCGGCCTCGGATTCGCGCTGGCACGAATGCGGCCACGGCACCGCCTTCAAGACGCGCTGGATGAACGACGTCGTCTATCACATCGCCTGCTTCATGATCCTGCGTGAGCCGACCGTCTGGCGCTGGAGCCATACCCGCCACCACACCGATACAATCATTGTCGGCCGCGACCCCGAGATCGCCGTGCCGCGCCCGCCGGATATCCTCGGCCTGCTGCTCAATGTCTTCGCGCTGAAGAGCACCTATGCCGCTTTCAGGAAGCTGTTCCTGCACGCGGCGGGAAGGCTGACCGACGAGGAATTGACCTACATCCCCGAGATGGAGCGCTCGAAGGTCTACTGGGTGGCGCGGCTCTATCTGGCGATCTTCGCCGCTGTCGCGATCTGGTGCGTCGCGATCGGCTCGATCCTGCCGGCGATGTTCATCGGGTTGCCAACGCTCTATGGCGGCTTCTTCACCATCATCTTCGGCCTGACGCAGCATGCCGGCCTCGACGAAGACGTGCTCGACCACCGGCTCAACAGCCGCACGGTCTACATGAACCCGGTCTACCGCTTCCTCTATCTGAACATGAACTACCACGTCGAACACCACATGTTCCCGATGGTGCCCTATCACGCGCTGCCGAAGCTGCACGCCGCCATCAAGGACGATTGCCCACGGCCCTATAACGGCCTGCGCGAGGCCTATGCCGAGATCATCCCGGCGCTGCTGCGCCAGGTCCGCGAACCCGGCTATTTCGTCCGCCGGCAACTGCCCGATCCGGCAAAGGCCGTGCCGCACAACCACGGCACGCAGTTCGTGTCGGCAGTGCCGGCGGAGTAGGCAACGCCGTGCGTGCTTCGAGGCGGGCCTTCGGCCCTCCTCAGCATGTTGAGGGTGGAAGGCTTCTGAAGGAAGCAAGCCCCTCGCCCAACCCTCTCCCGCAAGCGGGCGAGGGCTTTTCCGCCGGCTCGCCGGCCCGACGATCGAGCAAGAACGGCAGCGGCCGAAAGCCCGGGCTGGATGCGCCCCCTCTCCCGCAAGCGGAAGAGGGCTGGGGTGAGGGTCTTTCGAAAACCCTGCGACCAGCCGAACGACAGAACAACCGAGGAGACCATTCATGAACACCACCACGGCCGCCCGCTGGATCGAGGCTTGCGACGCCGACGAGATCGACGAGGAGGACGTCATCCGCTTCGACCATGACGGCCGCACCTATGCGATCTACCGCTCGCCCGACGACGAGTATTTCGCCACCGACGGCCTCTGCACGCATGAACAGATCCATCTCGCCGATGGCCTGGTCATGGACCACATCATCGAATGCCCGAAGCACAATGGCCGCTTCGACTACCGCACCGGCCAGGCCAAGGGCGCGCCGGTCTGCGTCAACCTGAAGACCTATCCCGTCAAGCTCGACGGCGGCAAAGTCTTCCTCGGCCTGGTCTGAAACGATGACGGGCGCGCCAGCGGAGACGATGGTCGTGATCGGTGCGGGCGAGGCCGGCGCGCGCGCCGCCATGGCGCTGCGCGAGAACGGCTTTGCGGGCAGAATAACGATCCTCGGCGACGAGCCGCACAGCCCCTATGAGCGCCCGCCGCTCTCCAAGGCGGCGCTGACCGACGCGGACGAGCCGCAAGCCGCCTACATCCTGACGCCCGAGCGGCTCGACGAGCACGGCATCGCCCATCTCGGCGGCCGGGCCGTCACGGCGATCGACCGCGCCGCCCACATGGTGGATCTCTCCGATGGCGAACGGCTCCGCTATGACCGCCTGCTGATCGCCACCGGCGCCCGGGCGCGAAAGCTTGCCGTTGCCGGCGCGACGCCGGAGAGCATCCTCTACCTGCGCAGCTTCGACGAGGCCCGCGCGCTCCGTTCCCGCCTCGCGCCGGGCGCGCGGATCGTCATCATCGGCGGCGGCTTCATCGGCCTCGAACTCGCCGCTTCCGCCCGCGCTCGCGGCGCGGAGGTGACGCTGATCGAACTGGCGCCACGCCTGCTCGCCCGCGCGGTGCCGGCGGCGATCGCCGGCGTCATGGCGGCGCGGCACGAGGCGGCCGGCGTGCGGCTGCTGACGGGCACCGGCATCGAGCGGATCGAGGTCGAGGAAGAGCGGCACGTCATCCAGCTTTCGACCGGCGAGCGGATCGTCTGCGACGGCATCGTCGCCGGTATCGGCGCGGTCGCCGAAACCGGCCTCGCCGAACGCGCCGGGCTCGCCATCGACAATGGCGTCGCGGTCGATGGGAGGCTCGCGACCCTGGACCCGGACATCTTCGCCGCCGGCGACTGCTGCTCGTTCCCGCATCCGCTCTATGACGGCCGGCGGCTGCGGCTCGAAGCCTGGCGCAACGCGCAGGACCAAGGCAATGCGGCGGCGCGGGCGATGCTGGGCGGCAGCGACGACTACGACGCCGTGCCGTGGTTCTGGTCGGATCAATACGAGCTGACACTGCAGATCGCCGGCCTCCCCGACGAGGGGGAGGAGACGATCTCACGCGATCTCGGCGACGGCGCCCGGCTCGATTTTCATCTCGCGGGCAACGGCCGCCTGGTCGCGGCCAGCGCGATCGGCCCGAACGGCAAGATCGCCAGGGACGTCCGGCTGGCCGAGATGCTGATCGCAAGGCGCGCGCATCCCGGCCGGGCCGCGCTGGCCGATCCAGATGTGAAGCTCAAGGCTTTGCTGGCCGGCTGAGACGCTCGCCCCTGACACCTTGCCAGATCGCGTTTCTTCACGCGAACCGGCATCCCCTTCGCCCGAAACCGCCCTACGCCGTCCAGACGCCCGCGAGCTGGAATGGCGTCGGCCCAAGGGCGGCAGCTTCGCGGTCGGTCGCATCGGGCGGGATAAAGCGCACGGGTCGGGCGTTGATCGCGACCGAGATGTCGCCGACCAGTCCGTTCGGCAGCGGCAGGTGGAAGGTCCGCGACACCTCCCTGCCCGCCCCGCGCCCGCCGGCGCGGCTGCGCAGCCGGGCGATGGCGACCCCGTTGCAGGTGATGTCGAAGAACAGCCGCCGAGACATTGCCGGCGCTTCGAGCGTCAGCTTCAGGATCAGGCTCCGGCGCGGCTGGCGCAATGTCAGCGTGTGCAGCAGCGAGCGGCCGTCCGGCAGGCCCTCGACGGGCTTGGCCAGGCCGAGCAGCCAGCGAAACGGGATACGCGGCCGCGTCACCGTGATGGCGCGCCGGTCCTTGACGATGAGCGAAAAGCCCTGATGGCGGAGCAGCCGGTCCGCGAGGCGGTTGCCGGCTTTCTCAAGGAGATTTCGATCGCTGCGGTCGCGCACGTTGGACCAGTATTTGAGCCGCTCGCCGAAGGCCGCCGGACGGGACGCCATTGCCGCCAGCGCCGCGTCGGGAACCGGCAGCGACAGTTCCTGCCGCGCATATCGCAGGCCCGCCAGGCAGGCCGGCACGAGGCCGCGCTGATGCGCCATCGACGCCAGCAGCCCCCAGTCGATCGCCTGCCGGTCGATTCGGGCCGCGAGGTCGATCGCCCAGTCGCCGCTCTCGCTCGTGGCGGAATGGGCAAGAAGCAGCAGCGTCGCGTCTGTCGGCGCTGGGACCAGGATCGGCCGCAGCGCCAGCTTCGCATTCTGCGCCGACCGCCACATCGCCTCGTCCAGGAGCGGCTGGATGCGGGCGAAATGGAAGGGCGAATTGTGCAGGTCGATCTCGCCGCGCTCGCCCTTCTTGAAATTGCCGCTCAAGCGGACATTGGCGAGTTCGCGCAGATATTCGAACGACTCGCCATTGGTCGCCGTCCAGCCATCCGCCGCCAACGAATCGAGCGCGCGCACCGTATCTTCCGGCCGCACCAGGATATCGACGTCGCCCATGATCCGGCGCGTCGCCGCGGCGAGACCTTCGGCATATTGCGCGCCGCCCTTGAAGACGAGGAAGGGAATGCCGTCGGCCGCGAGCCGGTCGAAGGCCGACGCCGTCTCGCGCAGGCTGAGCTGTGTCTTGGTCCAGAGCTGCTTGGTAAGCCCGTCGATGCGCGGGCGCAGCGGCGTTTCGGGATCGAGTTGCGGCAGGCGGACCGAGAGCGACGCGAGCAGCCGCATCTCCGTCCAGACGATGTCATCGAAGTTCCGCCGGGCCTGCCAGGCCTGCCAGGCCGCCTTCGCCTGCGCTTCCGGCGCCAGAACGGCCTGCAGCAGAAGATGGACATGGCCGTCGGGCCAGCTTCGTTCGCGTCTCCAGGCCATCAGTCGCCACCCCCGCCGCCGTCGAGCGCGGCGCGGCGGCGGGCCAGCGCGCGCTTGGCGATCTCCAGATAACCGATGTCTCGCCCGTCGCGGCCATAGCTCATGCTGCCGGGGATGACGCGCCGGAGCGCCACCACCTCCGGCGACATATGGAACCGCAGCCCCATCTCCCGCCCGCGCGCGATCCAGTCGACCATGTCGCCCCGACCGCCGCCCGGCGGATCGAAGATCGGCCCGACCGCCCGGGCGCTGGCCGTCCGGATCATCATCGTCGTCCGCCCCCAGCCCTCGTGCACCCGCCCATCCGGCGCTACCGGCTGGCCGTGGAAGAAGACGCGGAGATGGCCGAAGACACCATCGAGATCGGCCTGATCCTCGAGGTTCGCCAGCTGCGACGCCGCCTTTTCCGGCAGCCAGATGTCATCGGCATCGAGGTAGGCGACGACCGGCGTCTCGACCTGGACCAGCGCATGGTTGCAGGCGGCGCCGGGCCCCTGGTTTTCCTGGCGGATGACTTCGAGGCCGAGTTCGCGGGCGAGATCGCCGGTGCCGTCCGTCGAGCCGTCATCGACCAGCAGCGCGCGCGCCGGCGGGGCGGTCTGGCTCCGCAGCGAAGCGACGGAATCGGCAAGGGTCCGGCTGGCGTTGAAGGCCGGGATGATCACCGTGTACTGGCTCGTCATGACCCGCTGTCCCGTCAGGAATTGAAAGTGGCTGCCGCCGGCGCCGGCGTCTCCTGGCAGCCGCCGAATTCGGTTTCACGATCGAACTGCCGGAAGAAGAAGACGTCGAGCCGGCGCGTGCGCCCGGTCGCGCGGCGGCGCAGCATCGAATTGTGATAGGCCTTCAGACAGGCCCTGTGCATCGCGTCGCGGTCGTTCGTCATGTTGCCGGCGTGGCGCCGGTAGTAGATCGCGGTGTCGATTTCGATGATGAAGCGGCTATCCGCTTCGAACAGGCGGAAATAGAAATCGATGTCCTCGCCATAGGTGAGCGCCTCGTCGAAGCCGCCGAAACGCTCGAAGGTCGAGCGGCGGAAGACGGCGCTGGCGAGGCAGATGTCGAGCTTCCGCTCCCAGAGCGAGCCTTCCCTCGGCTGGAAGTCTGGGGTCATGTCGTTGAAATAGATGCGCTGCCCGACGACGGCGGCGATGTCGGGCCGTGCGGCGAGCTTGGTCACCTGGCGCAGGATCCGGCCAGGGGCGCTGACGTCGTCGGAATCGAGAAAGGTCAGGAATTCGCCCGTCGCGGCGGCGAGGCCGGCATTGCGCGCGGCCGAGACGCCGCGATGGTCCTGCCGGATCAGTCGGACGCGCGGATCGGCCGCCGCGATAGCGGCCACGACGGCATCGCAGCCATCGGTCGAGCCATCGTCGACGACGAGGATCTCGGCGTCGATTCCCGGCTCTGTCTGGAGCGAGCGGAGCGCCTCGGCGACATAGTCGGCCCTGTTGAAGGCCGGCATGACGACGCTGACGCGGGGCCGATCCATCGTCATCCTAGCCTCCGGGCCATTGCGCCCGCATCGCGTCGAGCAAGGGGTGACGCAGCGCCCCCGACTGGCCGCTCTGCCGCCGCCTCTGCACCGACCGCTGGAACACGTAGAGCAGCTCGCGGCTGAGCGCCGGCCGGTCGCCGCTGGCATTGCCGCCATGGCGCCGGTGCAGCAGCGCCACCTCGTCGTCGATCGTCACCGCGACGCCCGCCTCGATCATACGGAGATAGAAGTCGTAGTCCCCGCCGCGAACGCACCGCAGTTGCCCCGCCCTCGGGCCGGGCGGGTCGGCCTCCGGGCTCTCGCCGACGACCGCCTGCGTGTCCGGATCGGCCTTCAGAAGGTCGACGTGCCGGATAAGCCCGCCGGCGGGCTTCAGGTCGTCCTGGTCGAGAAAGCTGACGAGGGGCGCCGTCGCGCGGTGGAGGCCGCGATTGCGCGCCGTCGCCACCCCGCCCCTCGCCCCGCGGACCAGCAGGATCCGGCGATCCCGTTGCGCGAGGCGGTCGACGCAGGCGGCGGTATCGTCCTCCGACCCATCGTCGACGACGATGATCTCGCTCCGCACCTCGCACTGATCGAGCACCGAAGCGATCGCCTGCTCGATGAAGGCCACGCCGTTAAACGCGGGCATGATCACCGAAAGCTGCGGAGACTCACTCATGAACTGACCTTCCCGTTCGCCCGCCTGGGACGCCGCGGCCGACATCGGCGGGCGACATGGCCAGCTGGTCGAACGGCGTCTGGAGCGGAAACTCCGTCGCCGGCTGCCGATAGCCGTTCGCGCGGCGCCGCGCCATGGAACGCTGCAGCGCCTGCAGGATGAAGCGGCGGTTTTCCCCGGCATCGTTGGTCATGTTCGCCTCGTGCCGGCGATGGAACAGGGCCACCTCGCTCTCGACCCCGATACGCAGGCCCCCCTCATGGATGCGGAGCAGGAAATCCAGATCCTCCGAAAAGCGCATCGCCTCGTCGAACAGGCCGATCGCGCCGAAGACCGAAGCGCGCATCGTCGTGGCGCCGAGATTGACGCTGCGAAGGCGGACATGCGCCGATCCGGCCACAGGCTCGAACATCTCGCCGATCGCCTCGAAGACGAGCACCTCGCCGGCGACCACGTCGGTCGACGGATCCCGCGCCAGCCACGCGACGTGCCGCGCCAGGCGGTCAGGTCGCCACAGATCGTCGGCGTCGAGGAACGAGACGAACGCGCCCCTCGCCGCGCGAACGCCGTGATTGCGCGCGGCGGCGACGCCCGCATGCGCGATCGGCAGCAGGCGGATCCGCCCGTCCCGCGCCGCGGCATCGGCGACGATCCGCGCCGTATCGTCCCGAGAACCGTCGTCGACGACGACGACCTCGAAATCGGCAAAGGTCTGGGCGGAGAGGCTGTCGAGTGCCGGGCGGATGAAGCGCGCCGCATCGCGGGCCGGCATGACGACGCTGGCCGACGTCATCGCGCGTGCTCCGCGATCACCGACCGCACGGTCGCCGCGATCTCGATGGGGTCTTCGGAAAGCCGGAGCCGGTAGACCGGCAGCCGCATCGAGAGACCGGTCAGGAACAGAAGATCCTCGGCCGAACGGGACTGAAACTCCCCGAACAGGGCATCGGTCAGATAGCGGATGGCATCGGCCCGCGGCACCGCCTCGATCGTCGAGCGCTCCTGCCGCGCCACGACCGGCAGGCGTATGGCGCCGATCCGCAGCCGATCCGCCATGCATCCCGGAAAGGCCCGCTCGGGATCGAACTCGAACTTGCCCTGCCAGTTGGGCGACAGCGCGCCGAGGCGGTCCGCGAGACCGGGAATGCGCGCGATTCCGGCCGCGTCCTGCTTCAGCAGGCGATAGAGCGGCAGGACCGTCGGAGGCCCGTCCTGATCGAGCAGGATATAGTCGTCGCCGACCGTCTGCAGCCCGCCCGCGAGGCCGGCGAGCGTGGTGCCGGACTTTCCCGCCCCGCCCGGCCCGGCGACCAGAACCCCCTGGCCGTCGACGCCGAGGCTACCGGCATGGATCATCCGACGCCTCGCCTGCCGCAACGCCCAGTTCAGGGGAACGCGGACGGGGGCGCCGCTGTCCCATGGCAGCAGATCATCCATATGGTCGAGGAAATAGGCGGCATTGCCGGACCGACGCTGCCGCACGATCCATTGCCGGTCGAAATAGGGATAGGTCGCGACGTAGCCGCCGACATCGGCAGCCTCGTCGAAATGATGCATCTGCCAGTCGGGTTCCGCCCAGAGGCCCGCGCGCCAGCCCATCTCGGACGCAGCAACGATGTCGATCCGCCGCGCTTCCCCGATGGGCTCGCCACGCGTCACCAAACGGTCGCGATAGCGGTCGAGCACGACGCGATTGCTGCTGCGGAGCTTGAACCCGACGCCGCCGAGCGTCACCTCGGCCACATGCAGCCGGTCATCCGGCGTCGCGTCGAGCCGCTCAAAGAGCGTATCGAAGAACGCGGCCAGGCTCTTGTTGTCGACAACCGCAGGGTCGCACGCCCCTCCAGGGCCGCCCCGCATCGGTCAGGCGTCCTCGCGCCGTACCGGCCAGCCAACTTCCTCGACGACCTCGTGGATCGGATCCGTCATGACCAGGTCGCGGAGGTCGTCATAGGAATCGATGGCGAGCGAGGTCGTCCCGCTCGCGACGAACGCCATGACGCTCGGCTCGCCCTGCGGAGCCACGGCCGCATCGGCAAGCTGCATCAATCCCTCGGACTGGATCCGATCGATCAGGCGGGTCGCGTCGTCCACGAGGGGGTCATGCCCCCCGAGCGCGCCGAGAACGGTTTCGACCGCATGGCCGGCGGCCAGGTCCCGCCAGATCGCCGAGGCCAGGTCGCGCAGGCTGAAATAGAAGCCGGTATCAAGGTTGAGGGCCACGATCTCGCCGCCGAAGTCATCCGCGACGCAGTTGGGGACCGCAACACTCAGAAAGGTAGTCCCTGTCAACACGCACCTCGTCGTCGTTCGCAAATACTTACTTTGCGTTATGTTATCGGATAGCGATAACAAACGATCCGGGAAATGTGCAACAGATGGATCGTTAGGCTTGACGACCACAGATGGTTTTCAACAAAAATGTGGGAAAAATCCCACAACAATCACGGCGCGAGAGATATATCTTGGAAATTGACCTGAATACTGATCACATCAAGGAGTTTATCCGATCTGAACGAAAGTCTAACCCTGTACTGGACCGCTTCCTATCCATGATGGAGGATGGTTTCGTTGCAGACGAGAATGGCCATCGCGAGCCGCTGACACATATTGGAATCGATATAGACTCGGTCGGCGTGGTCTATTTTCTGACGCGTACTTTGAAAGCCGCCTACACGGTCGAAACAGGCTTTGGCATGGGCACCTCCGCCATGTCGATGCTGGCCGCAAAATACGATATGCCCGACCATCGGCACATCTCCATCGACCCGTTCGGGTTGTCGGACGGGGCCGGGCTGGTGCTGCTCCGCCACCTCGAAAGCCGGCATGGCGATCACTTCGAACGGGTCTGGGAGGCGTCGGAACTGGCGCTGCCGGCGATGGTGAAGCGCGGCGAGGACAGGCCGCTCATGCTCGCCATGATCGACGGCGACCATCGCTTCGACGGCGCCCTTGTCGACTTCTTCTACATGGACAGGCTGCTTGCGGTCGATGGGCGGATCCTGATCGACGACATCGCCTATCCCGCCGTTGAAACCCTGCTGAACTTCATCACCACCAACAAGCCGAACTACCTCATCGAAGAGATCGGCCGCTTCGCCGTGCTGCGGAAGCGCGAGGCCGACGACCAGCGGCAGTGGGACCATTTCCGCGCCTTCGCCGTCCCGAAGCGGCAGGACTGGACGCCGCGCGAGCTGGAGCCCGTCGAGCCGAAGCGGCGATCACGGCTGGCGCGGCTGCTGCGCGGCCGGTAAAGCGGGACCATCGGACAGTTCGCGCTTCGCCTCATCCGCAACCGGCGCTAAAACCTCTCTCAGCCGAATCTGGCCCTGGAGCCCGCCATGCAACGCCTGCTCGTGTTCGAATCGCTCTGGGGCATGCAGCGCCTGAAGGGGCGCGACGCCGACCTGCCGCTGGCCGACATGGTGGCGGAAGCCGCCGCCGCCGGCTTCGACGGCGTCACCAATCTGTTCTTCACCAAGGAACTGGCGGCGCCGCTGGCGCAGGCGGCGAGCGACAACGGCATCCAGGTCGAGGGCCAGTGCTTCCCGACCTCGATCGAAGAACTCAAGCCGGCGCTCGAACTCGCCAACCACTACGGCATCCATCACCTGACCATCCAGCCCGACATCCGCCCGCGCGCGCTCGCCGAAAGCCTGCGCATCCTCGAGGGCTGGAACCGGATGGCCGAGGATTCCGACGTGCCGGTCTATGTCGAGACGCATCGCGGCCGCATCACCAACGACCTGCTGGTGACGCTCGACATCCTCGACGCCATGCCGGAATTGCGGCTGCTCGCCGACCTCTCGCATTTCATGGTCGGGCGCGAATTCCCCGAGGCGCCGGTGCCAAAGGAGATGGACGAGCAGATCCGGCAGGTGCTCGACCATTCCTGGGCAGCGCACGGCCGCGTCGCCTCTCCCGAGCAGGTGCAGGTCGAGATCTCGTTTGCGCACAACAAGCCCTATCTCGACCAGTTCCTCGCCTGGTGGGGCTATCTGTTCGAGAGCTGGAGCCGCCGCGCCGGGCCGAACGACACGATCTCGTTCACCTGCGAGCTCGGGCCGAAGCCCTATGCGATCAGCGGCCCCGACGGCTTCGACCAGTCGGACCGCTGGGCCGAGGCGCTGCTGCTGAAGGATCTCGTGCGGGGACTTTGGGAGCAGAACGCGGCCAGGCGCTGAGGACCCGCCGGCCCCTCCATTTCGCCGCTTCGGGAAAGCCGCGAAATGATCTAGTTTCGTTTTTCGACTGAATCGAAACATTCGAAAGCCGAACGCATGCTGCCGTCGCGCCAGACCGCCATCCCCGAAATCGCCAAGCCGCGCGGCCGCGTTCTCGTCGACGAACTGGCCGCGCAGTTCGCGGTGACGCCGCAGACGATCCGCAAGGACCTGAACGACCTCTGCGACAGGAAGCTGATGGCGCGCACCCATGGCGGCGCCATCCTCGCCTCGGGCATCGAGAATGTCGGCTACGAGGCCCGCTCGCAGATCGCAGCCCGCGAGAAGACTGCGATCGCAGAGGCCGTCGCGGCGCGCATCCCGGACAATGCCTCGCTGTTCATCAACATCGGCACCACCACCGAAGCCGTGGCGCAGGCGCTTCTGCAGCACCAGGGACTGATGGTGATCACCAACAACATCAACGTCGCCCACATCATGCGGCCCTACCCGCAGATCGAGGTAGTGATCGTCGGTGGCGTCGTGCGCAGCGCCGATGGCGGCATCGTCGGCGAGGCGGCGATCGACTTCATCCGCCAGTTCAAGGTCGACTACGCCATCATCGGCACCTCGGCGATCGACGAGGACGGCTCGCTGCTCGACTTCGATTTCCGCGAGGTGAAGGTGGCGCAAGCGATCATCGCCAACACCCGCCACGTCATCCTGGCGTCGGATTCGACCAAGTTCGCCCGTACCGCGCCAGTCCGGATCGGCAGCCTGAAGCAGATCCACACCTTCATCACCGATTTCTGCCCGAGCGAGACAGTGCGCGTCTTCTGCGCCGAGAACGACGTCGAGCTGATCGAGGCGCTGCCGGAGGCTGCCGGGGCGCAAGGCTGAGGCTCGGCCCGCCCGCGACCCATTCGATTTTCGCATCGCGCCCATGCGCCGCACGATGCCAGCACCGGACGAAACTGGCGCTGAAACGAATTCCCTATTTTTGCCAGCTACTTGAAGCCGAATACCCGAGATCGACTGCCGAATTCTCGCTTTCGGTTATAGGCGCGAAATCTTCGAATTTAGTTGCGTTTTTGTTTGACCCGGCGCATACGACCTGCATTGCACAGGGAGGCGTTGCGTCTTGGCCATGCTCGACATCTTCATCATCGGCGGCGGCATCAACGGTTGCGGCATCGCCCGCGACGCGGTCGGCCGCGGCTTTTCGGTCGGCCTCGCCGAGATGGACGATCTCGCGAGCGGCACCTCGTCGCGCTCGACCAAGCTCGTGCATGGCGGCCTGCGCTATCTCGAGCACTACGAGTTCCGCCTGGTGCGGGAATCGCTGATGGAGCGCGAGGTGCTCTGGGCGAGCGCACCGCACATCATCCATCCGCTCCGCTTCGTGCTGCCGCATCACAAGGGCCTGCGCCCGGCGTGGCTGCTGCGGCTCGGCCTCTTCCTCTATGACCATCTCGGCGGCCGCAAGCTGCTGCCCAAGACGAAGACGCTCGACCTGACCCGCGATCCCGCCGGCAGGCC
>JAFKJZ010000543.1 GCA_017305815.1 Hyphomicrobiales bacterium | reverse complement strand
TGTCGCAATACCAGGCCTTGAGCGAAAGCTGCTGGCCCATCTCGGTCTTGATGAACGCCTCCGCCGCCTCGAGGCCCGGATCGAAGCGCTTCATGTGGCCGACCTGTAGCGTCAGCCCGGTGCGGTCGACGACCTTCTTCAGGGCCTCGACTTCCTCGACGTTGACGCCGAGCGGCTTCTCGCAAAGCACATGCTTGCCGGCTTCGATCGCCCGGATCGCCATCGGCACATGGAAGCTGTCGGAGATCGCGACGACGACGGCCTCGACCTCGGGATCGGCCAGCATGGCGTCGTAGTCGGCGTAGGCCTTGGTCGGCTCATAGGTCGCCGCCATCCGCGCCAGCAGGTCCGGCGCCGCGTCGCAGATCGCGTAGAGATCGGCGTTGCGGGCCTTCACCGAGGATTCGAGATGCGCGAACTGAGCGATCGGGCCACAGCCGAGCACGCCAACCCGCAGCCTGCGCGCTTCCTTCTTCAGCATGGAATATCCTTGTCGTTGTCAGGCGAGGAGCTGTCGCATCGTCTCGCGGTTGGTGCGGACACCCTTGGCCGGATCGGCGGCGGCGATGTCCGATTCTTCTTCGAGCACGAGCCAGCCGTTGAAGTTCGGGCTCGCCGCGACAATGTCGACAACCGCGCGCGTGTCGCAGATGCCGGAACCCAACATCTGCCAGTCCCCGGCCGCGTCGACATCCTTCAGGTGCAGGTAGCGGATGCGGTCGCGATAGGTCGAAAGCGTGTCGAGGATATCCATGCCGCCGCGGAGGATATGACCAGTATCGGGCACCCAGCCGAGCAATGCCGGGTCGGTCAGGCCGAAGAGCCGGTCATAGTCGGCGCGACTGAACAGCAGCGTGTTGTGGTGCGAACTCGGATGCACGGCGACCGGCACGCCCGTCTTCTGGCCCAGTTCGCCGGCGCCGTTGTAGAGCGCCGCCGCGGCGGCGAACTTGCCGTCGAGATCGCCCGGCGACACGACGGTGGCGCTGCCGAGCGACAGCACGGCGCCGGGAAACGCAGCAACGAAATCGAGAGTGCGATCGATCATGGCCAAATCGCTCTCCAGCCGGGCCGGCTCCGTATAGCCGCTGCCGCTCGCGCAGGCGAAGGCGGCCAGTTCCAGCCCTCTCGCCGCCAGCGCCCGGCCGAAAGCCTCCGGCTTGCCGGCATAGTCGCCGATCATCGTGTCGGTGATCTCGATGCCGGAATAGCCCGCCGCCGCGATGGCATCGAGCAGGTCGTCCGGCCCGCCCTTCCAGCGGTCCCCCAGCATTTCCCACGTGTAGGTCTGGCAGCCGATCTGCAGCATGATGAGCGGGTTCCGGGTTCCGGGTGGCGACGTCGCATTTTCGTTCAAATCATGCTTGCTGTTTTATGCGCGCCGGTCAAGCATGATGACGCACGAATGCGCATCGATGCGCAGCGCGCCGTTCGAGGAGGACTGGCGCAACGTCAGAGGCGGGGAGACACTGAATGAAGCGATTGGGAATTGGCGTGATCGGCTGCGGCAACATCGCCAGCACCTATCTGCGCAATGCGGCGCTGTTTCCGGGCGTGGAACTGCGCGCGTGTGCCGACATGCAGCCGGAGGCGGCGCAGAGACGCGCGCGCGAATTCGGCATCCAGGCCCTCGGCGTCGACGCGCTTCTTGCTGCCGACGATGTCGATCTCGTGCTGAATCTGACGGTCCCGAACGCCCATTTCGACATCTCGATGGCCGCCCTCTCCGCCGGCAAACACGTCTTCACCGAGAAGCCGCTGGCCGCCACGGCCGCAGAGGGCCGCAAGCTCGTGGCCGAAGCGAAGCAGCGGAATCTCGCCATCGGCTCGGCACCCGATACCTTCCTTGGCGCGGCAGGCCGGCTGGCGCGACGACTGATGGATGAGGGCGCCATCGGCCGGGTCGTCGCCGGCACGGCCTTCATGATGGGCCGCGGCATGGAGCACTGGCACCCGGCACCACAATTCTATTACCAGCCGGGCGGCGGGCCCGTCCTCGACATGGGGCCCTACTACGTCACCATGCTGGTCAATCTTCTCGGACCGGCGAAGCGGGTGATGGCGCTTAGCACGATCGGACAGGCCGAGCGGCTCATCACGGCGCCCGGCCCGAACCATGGCACGGCTTTCCCGGTCGGCACGCCGACAACGATCATGGCGCTGATCGAATTCGTCTCCGGTGCGAGCGTGACGCTGGGCATGAGCTGGGATGTCTTCCGGCACGGCAATCATCCGATCGAGCTGCACGGCACGGAGGGATCCCTGCGCCTGCCCGATCCTGACACCTTCGGGGGCACGGTTGCGCTCAGCCGACTCGGCGAGGCCTGGGAGGAGCTGTCGACGGCGGAGACGCTGAACGGTCGCATCAACTGGCCCTATGACGCGCCGGACCGCGCCAATTATCGCATGCTGGGCGTCGCCGATCTCGCCCGCTCCCTCGACGGCGGAACGCCTGCGCGCGCCTCCGGCGATCTGGCGCTGCATGTGCTGGAGGTTCTGGAGGGCATCCTTCAGGCCGGCGCATCGGGTTCGGCTGTGACACTGCCCGAATGCGAGGTGCGGCCGGCGAGCCTCACGGAAGCCGAGGCGGCGGAACTGCAGGCTGGCTGACTTTTGCCCGCACTCCGTGCATTTGCCGTTAGCCATTCCATCAAAGCGCGATGCAAAGCGGCGGACGGCGATCTATATTGGTTCGCAACCGCTTATTCGGCTTCGGCGACAGGAGACCATGATGAGACGCTTTTCCCTGGCAGCGCTTGCCCTCGTTGCCGGCGTGACCGCCGCCAGCGCGCAGACGGAGGCGATCGCGCCCGTTGATTCCGCCCAGTTCCGCAAGCTTTCCTGCGACCAGATCGCCGCCCGCATCCAGGCGCTGAACATTCCGATCTCCAGCAACAACAACAGCTGGGACGAGCTTCGCCGCAACCCGACGCTGCAGTTCGTCCTGCTCGGCATCCGGACCCCTAACCCGACCTATGATGATTTCATGGCGCATGCGCGCGGCGAACGGATCGCGCTGATCGAGGTCGCCGTAGCCAAGAACTGCGCTGCCCAGCGCGGCATCCGGTAGCGCCTCGCGACAACCTGTTGGGATCAGGAAAGGCGGCGGCTTCCCTCCGCCGCCTTTCGTTCGCGGGCATCGGTTCCCGCATGAAGCCATGCTCGCAACGATAACGGGGTTGGGGATCAATGTCGGGGCACGCCCGGATCGATTGGGTCGACTATGCCAAGGGCTTCTGCATCGTCATGGTGGTGATGATGCATTCGACGCTTGGGGTCGAAAAAGCGGCCGGGGCAGAAAGCTGGCTTGGCCATCTCGTTGCTTTCGCGCGCCCGTTCCGCATGCCGGACTTCTTCCTGATCTCGGGCCTGTTCCTCGCCCGCGTCATCGATCGCGACTGGCGCACCTACGCCGACCGCAAGATCATCCATTTCGCCTATTTCTACGTCCTTTGGCTGGTAATCCAGTTCGCCTTCAAGGCGCCTGGCATGGCGGCCGAGGTCGGCGTCGGGGCCGCGCTCGGACAATTCCTGCTCGCCTTCATCGAGCCGTTCGGCACGCTGTGGTTCATCTACCTGCTGCCGATCTTCTTCGCCGTGACCAAGCTGCTGCGCGGTGTGCCGCCCTGGATCGTGCTGGTCGCGGCGGCGGCGCTCGAGATCGCGCCGATCCATACGGGATGGACCATCCCCGACGAGTTCGCGTCGCGCTTCGTCTATTTCTATGCCGGCTATCTATTCGCGCCGCAGGTGTTTCGTCTGGCGGCCGCTGTCATCGCCCAGCCGGGCCTCGCGATTCTCGGCCTGGTCGCCTGGGCGATGATCAACGGCTACGCCGTCTTCGCCGGCGTGTCGGAGATGCCCTTCGTCGGCCTTTGCCTCGGAATTCTCGGCGCCTGCGCCGTCGTCGCCTTTTCGGCTCTGCTCTCGAAGGCCGACCTGATGGCGCCGTTGCGCTATTGCGGCGAGCATTCGATCGTCATCTACCTCGCCTTCTTCCTTCCCATGGCGGCGACGCGCGTCCTGCTGCTGCGCACAGGAATCATCCCGGATCTTGGCACCGTCTCGCTGATCGTCACCGCCGTTGGCGTCGTCGTGCCGATCCTTCTCTATTGGGTCGTGCGCGACACGCGCCTGCGCTTCCTGTTCGAGCGGCCCGCCTGGGCGCGCATCGACCGCGTGAAGACGCCGAAATTCGCGCCGGCTGAATAGGATGGCCTCGCTCGGAAAGCCCACCATCGTCTGGCTGCGCGACGACCTCCGCCTCGCCGACAATCCGGCGCTGACTGCCGGAGCGCGCATCGGTGCACCGTTGGTCGTCGTCTATGTTCTCGACGAGATGAGCGAGGGCATTCGCCGGCTCGGCGGCGCTTCCAAATGGTGGCTGCACGGATCGCTCGATGCCTCGGGCAAGGCGCTGGCGAAGCACGGCCAGAGGCTGGTGCTGCGGCACGGACCGGCGCAGGACGTCCTGCTCAAGCTGGCCGGTGAACTCGGCGCCGGTCACGTGTTCTGGAACCGGCGCTATGGCGGCGGCGAACGCGCCGTCGATGCGGCCATCAAGGCCGGGCTGAAAGACAGGGGGATCGCGGTCGAGAGCTTCCAGGCCAACCTGCTCTGCGAGCCCTGGACCATCCGCACCAAGGCCGATCAGCCGTTTCGCGTCTTCACGCCGTTCTGGAACGCCTGCCGGGCGCAGATGCCGCCACGGGAGCCCCTGCCCGCGCCAGATGAATTGCCCTCGCCGGTCGATGGCGTGGCGTCCGACAGCCTCGCCGACTGGAAGCTGCTGCCGACCCGGCCGGACTGGGCCGGCGGCCTGCGCGACAGCTGGACGCCGGGCGAGGACGGCGCTCAGGCCAGGTTTCAGGCCTTTCGCGCGGAAAAGCTGAAGGACTATGCGGCGCATCGCGACGAACCGGCCGCCGACGTCTCATCAAGACTGTCGCCGCATCTGCGCTTCGGCGAGATCAGCCCGTTCCAGCTCTGGCACGGCGTTTCACCGGAAGGCCTCGGCGATGGGACAAAGATCAGCCAGGCCAATGTCGACAAGTTCCTGTCGGAGATCGGCTGGCGCGAATTCTCGTGGCACCTGCTGTTCCACCAGCCCGATCTCGCGATGCGGAATTTCCAGCCGCGCTTCGACGCCTTTCCGTGGCCCGCCGTCAACGAGGCCGCGCTGGTCGCGTGGCGAAAGGGCCGGACCGGTATCCCGATCGTCGATGCCGGCATGCGGGAGCTCTGGAAGACCGGCTTCATGCACAATCGTGTGCGGATGATCGTCGCCTCGTTCCTGATCAAGAACTTGATGGTCGACTGGCGCATCGGCGAAGCGTGGTTTTGGGACACGCTGGTCGATGCGGATGCCGCGAACAATCCGGCGAGCTGGCAATGGGTCGCCGGTTCTGGCGCCGACGCGGCTCCTTACTTCCGCGTTTTCAACCCGGTTCTGCAGGGCGAAAAATTCGATGCGGCCGGAGACTATGTCCGCCGCTTCGTCCCGGAACTGGCGGATGTCCCCGCCAAGCAGATCCATGCCGCCTGGAAGGCTGGCGGTGTCCCCGGATATCCCGGGCCGATTGTAGATCTCGGTGCTACGCGCGAGAGGGCTTTGCGTGCCTTTCAGCAGATGCGCGAGGATGATTTGGATTCGTCTTCCGGATTTGACGATGATTGAAGCATGATATTTCGCGCGCATGGAAGCTGCCGGGGAATGGTGCTTTGCCCGGCGGGCCTGCTTGAAGCCAGTCTGTGGGCCCGCTAGCCTCCCCGCCTCTCGTACAAGAAAGCAATCATGGCCGTCCTCCCCTCCGTCATCGAAGCCATCGGCAACACGCCCCTGATCCGCCTGCGTCGTGCATCCGAGGAGACGGGCTGCGAGATCCTCGGCAAGGCAGAATTCCTCAATCCCGGTCAGTCGGTGAAGGACCGCGCCGCGCTGTTCATCATTCGCGACGCGATCGCCAAGGGTCAGCTACGGCCGGGCGGCACGATCGTCGAGGGCACGGCGGGCAACACGGGAATCGGCCTGGCGCTCGTCGCGAGCGCGCTCGGCTTCAAGACGGTCATCGTGATTCCCGAGACGCAGTCGCAGGAAAAGAAGGATGCGTTGCGCCTCGCCGGCGCCGAGCTGATCGAAGTTCCGGCCGTCCCCTACAAGGATCCGAACAATTACGTGAAGCTATCCGGCCGGCTCGCCGAGCAACTGGCCAAGACGGAGCCGAACGGTGCGATCTGGGCCAACCAGTTCGACAATGTCGCCAACCGCCAGGCCCATATCGAGACGACCGGCCCCGAGATCTGGGCGCAGACCGAAGGCAGGATCGACGGCTTCGTCTCGGCGGTCGGCTCCGGCGGAAC
>JAFKJZ010000542.1 GCA_017305815.1 Hyphomicrobiales bacterium | reverse complement strand
GGCTCCGGCTATGCCGGCGTCGAGAACGAGCTGTTCTTCAAGGACAACACGATGATGCTCTTCGCCGACGCGAAGAAGATGGTCGAAAGCATCGTCAAGTCGCTCGACTGACCGCCGGCCGGCCAAGGAATACGAGGAGGCCGCCCCTGGGGCGGCCTTTTTGTTTCCGGGGACTTTCCCGTCGCCGGGGGGGGCTTGCGTGGCGCCCGGAACATCCGTTCCCTGCGCGGGATCATGGGAGAGGGGAGAACCGATGGGTTCCGACGTGACGGTCCGCCGGCTCCAGGCCGGGGATGTCGAGGGCTTTCGCGCGCTGCGTCTTCGGGCGCTGCTGGATACGCCGACGGCGTTCGGCTCCAGCTATGAGGAGGACTCGGCGCTCTCCGAGGCCGCGCTGCTGGCGCGACTCGCGGGCGCCAGCGCCGTCTTCGCTGCGTTCGAGGACGGGGCGATGGTCGGCATGGCCGGCTTCCACGCACAGTCGGGCCCCAAGCGCCGCCATCGTGGCCTGCTCTGGGGCGTCTTCGTCGCGACGGAGCAGCGCGGGCGCGGCCTTGCGCGTCGGCTGGTCGAGGCGGTCATCGGCCATGCGAGCCAGCATGCGCTGGTGATGGAGGCGGGGGTAACGGTCGGCAATCGCTTCGCACTCGCGCTTTATGAGAGCCTCGGCTTCCGCCAGATCGGCCGGCTGCCGCGCGCTCTTTTCGTCGACGGCGTCTTCCACGACGAGATCCTCCTAGTGCTGGATATGCAGCCGTCCGCGCCGGAGGTCTGAAGACGGGAAGACGGCGTCATTGCCGAACTTGGATTGACGCTGCGGAATCAATTGTTCAGTCTCGCTGCGGGGGCGATTCACAAGCAACGGGGCTCTACTGATGTCCGACCGCAAGACCTATGTTCCGCCTGTCCTTATCAAGCGTTCCAAGATCGGCCCGATCGTGGCCCTTACGTCGCCCGTGATCTGGTCGCCGACCTAGTACGGGACACACGGTCCGTCGCCGTGACGGGCCGGATTGTCTTGAACCCGGTGGCCCCAGGCCATCGGGGGGTGAACTTGGCGAAAATGATCGGCCAGCATGAAGCTCATCGCCTATGTCATGGATGGCCACGAACTGGACATCCGGCCGGCGCGCCCGAATCGCGCGTGGATGGACGCGTATTTCGAACGTTACGCCTATGGCTGCCTGCCGCTACTGATGGCCAATATGCACGGCTGGGAGATCCTCTCGCCGGTCAGTTTCACCGCGATCTGGAACGGCGGCGGCCACAAGGACGGCGTGGCCATCCTCGAGGACGAGGATTCGAACGGCCAGATCCTGAGCTTCTTCGGGAGCGGGATCGTCACCTACAAATTGCCGGCGGTGTTCCGCACCGAGCCGGGCTATGACCTCTACGTCCAGGCGCCGCCGAACAACCCGATCGACGGCGTGGCGCCGCTCGCCGGCATCGTGGAGATGGACTGGGCCACCACCATCATCTCGATGAACTGGCAACTGACGCGTCCGAATTTCGCCGTGCGCTTCAAGAAGGGGCAGCCGATGTGCCAGGTCTTTCCGGTGAAGCGCGGCGAATTGGAAAACTTCGAGCCGGAGAAGCGCCGGCTTTCCGACGAGCCGGAGCTGGCCGCCTATATCGATGAATGGCTCGCGCGCCGCAGAGGGTTCCAGGCAGCGTTGAAGGATCCCGATTCGCCGGAGCGGCGACAGAAATGGCCGGGGAACTATCGGCGCGGCACCGACGTCTTCGACGAATCGGCGGCGCCCTCGGATCACCTGACCCGGCTTCGGTTGAAGCCCTTCAAGGAAAAGCCGGATGGCGACGGAGGATGAGGCGCCCGGCGAGCTTCAGGACGCCCGCGGGGGCGCGTCTGGAGAATGTCAGCTGCTGGTGCCGGGGGCGGTGCGGCGCATGCCGTCGCGGGCCGGCGCGTAGCCGGGATTGAGCGTGTGGGCGCGATTGAAGGCCGCGAAGGCCGCGTCGCGCTCGCCGAGTTTCTCCAGCGCCAGGCCCTGGTTGGTCCAGCCCTGGTAATTGTCCTTGTCACGGCGGACGACGGCGTTGAAGTCGTCGAGGGCCGCCTTGTAGTCGCCGGTGGCGAGGTAGGACAGGCCGCGGCCGAGATGCGGGGCAGGGGCGTTCGGCACATAGGTCATCGACGCGGTGAAGTCGGCGATGGCGTCGTCGTGGCGGCCCTGGCCCTGGTAGATCAGCGCGCGGTTGTTGTAGGCCTTCGGATCCGTCGGCTCGAGTTCGATCGCCTTCGAGAAATCGGCGAGCGCCAGGTCGATCTGGCCCTGCGAGCGATAGAGGTTGCCGCGGCCGACATAGGCTTCGTTGTAGCTCGGATTGATCTCGATCGAGCGATTGTAGTCGCTGAGGGCCTGGCCGTTCTGGTTCAGCTTGCGCTGCACGAGGGCGCGGTTCGAATAGGCCTGGTAGAAGCCTGGATTGATCTCGATCGCACGGTTGAAGTCGGCCAGCGCCTGATCGTAGCGGCCGGCTCGGCCGAGCGCCGTGCCACGAACATTGTAGCCCGAGGCGTCGCTCGGGTTCTGGTTCACGACGGCGGAGAGCGACGAGATATTGGCCTCGGAGCCCATGGCGCGGTCGACGTCGTCGAAGTCGTGGACGTTCGAGGCGGTCTGGCAGCCGGCCAGCGCCAGAGCGCCGAGGATCGAACCGAGCAGCAGCGTCCGCGTCGGCCGGGTCGCGCCGTTCGAGAACGGGCCCGCGAGCGAAAGGCGATGCTGCGCCACCATGGACGTTGCTCCGAATGGGCGCCCATGGCGATCGAGCGGGCGCTAGACAACAAAAGGAAACGAGCCCGAATGAACGAGCTCGTTACCTTGGAACTTCAAGCGTAAGATAGGCGAAAGCAGGGCGGGACAGCCCGGGCCGTCACCGCCTCAGCGTATCAGCGCTTCGGCTTGGGAGCCGCAACGAGGCCACCTTCGCGCTGGGCGCGCTTGCGGGCCAGCTTGCGAGCGCGACGGACGGCTTCCGCCTTCTCGCGAGCCTTCTTCTCGGAGGGCTTCTCATAGAAGTTGCGAAGCTTCATCTCGCGGAAGATGCCTTCACGCTGCATCTTCTTCTTGAGAGCCTTGAGCGCCTGATCGACGTTGTTGTCGCGAACGAGTACCTGCACGCGGGAGCGTCCTATCTTGATCCGGTCCGGATGAAATCTCGGGAGAGACGACGCCGGGCGACAGAAGCCGCCGATCAACACCGTCCCATTTGTGGTGGCTCTCTTAGCAGATGGGGCGAGGCCATGTCAAAGCGAAGCACTGCCAAAACAAGGTAAAATCTCGCCCTGGCCGGCCTGGCGTGTCATTTCTGCCTGCGATTGCGGACATCGGATCCGAATTCGGCCGGCGACGACACGCTGAATTCAAACAGAATCGGCGGCCGGGTGCAATTCTTCGCGACCGAGTCGCGGCGGGTCATCACGACATTGGGCGGATCCGGCCGGATCGCACGAAAAAGGCCCCGCCGATGGCGGGGCCTGCTGTCCGAGTCGTCCGGGCGCGGCGGCCGGGGAGGCGCTTTCGCGCCAGCCTCAATCCTCGTCGTCCTCGTCGACCGGCCCCTTCAGCGACTTCAGCTTGGCGAAGACGGCGTCGGCGTCGAGCTCGTCCTTGCTGGTCTCCTCGTGGCGATAGGAGCGCAGTGCAGCCGAGGCGAGCGCGTCGGCCGCGGTCGTCTCCTCGGTCGGCAGCAGCGTCTCGCCCTCGGCGCCCGGCTCGCGCGGCGGCGCGTTCTTGGCGGCTTTCTCGACTTCGAAGTCAAGATCGATCTGCGAGCAGAGGCCGAGCATGACTGGATCGGACGGCGTCAGGCTGGCGGAATTCCAGTGGCTGCGGTCACGGATCGAATCGATCGTCGGCTTGGTGGTGCCGACCAGGCGCATGATCGCCGCGTCCTTCAGTTCCGGATGGTTGCGCAGCAGCCAGAGGATGGCGTTCGGACGATCCTGACGGCGCGACACAGGGGTGTAGCGCGGACCCTTGCGCTTCTGCACCGGCACGCGGACGCGCGTCTCGGCCATCTTCAGCCGATACTTCGAATCCTTCTGGGCGCGGTCGATTTCCTCGCGCGTCAGCTGGCCGGTGGTGATCGGATCGAGTCCCTTGATGGTCTGCGCTGCCTCGCCATCCGCGATCGCCTTCACCTCGAGCGGGTGCAGCTTGCAGAAATCGGCGATCTGGTCGAAGCCGAGAGAGGTATTCTCGACGAGCCAGACGGCGGTTGCCTTCGGCATCAGCGGGATAGTCGACATAATTCTCTCCTGGTCGCTCTCCCGGTGGTCGGCCGGAGGAGCAGAGCAATCGTCTGAATGACGGGGATGGCCCGATATATAGACCGGCGCCCTCGACGACGCAAACAATGCTTGTTCACGCCCGCGGGCGCACGGCCAGTCGCGGCCCCTCCATCGCCACCCGGACGAGCGGCTGCCGGATGCGGGCGCATCCGGCAGCCAGACGATCCTGCGGCGCGCCTACGGGGCGGGCTTGGCCGGCCCGGCCGGTGCCGGCGTCGCGGGAGCCGGGGTGGCGGGCTCCGGCGTTGCCGGAGCAGCCGGAGCAGGCGTTGCCGGGGCAGGCGTGGCCGGCTCTGCGGGCTTGGCCGGTTCAGCCGGCTTCGGAGCTTCCGCCGGAGCGGCCGGAGCAGGGGCCGGTGCCGATTGCTCGGTTGTGGTGGGAGCCGGCGGCGCGACAGGCGTGCGCGACTTCCACCAGAAATAGGCGATCACCAGGACGATGATGACGACGACGACCCAGACCCAAGTATTTTGGCGTTGCATGTTGTCCTCCGGGGTGCGTGCTGCACCGACAGCTGCAATCTTACATCGAATCGACCCATTCCACGAAGAGGAAACAATGGGTTACGTTTCGGACGGTCTCGAATTCTACTGCATCGAGGCTGATCTTGGTGGCCGGAGCCTGGGAATTCAGCCTCTATCCAGCGGCTCTCGGCAGGAAGGGGTGGTGTTACGCTGCGGTATGCGCCGAAACATCCTCCCCGCCCGAAAGTGCAACGGCTTTCGCGCGCCATGGTTTCATCGGACACGCATATAGCGCGCCTTCGGGCCGGGAGCAGCGCTCAGAGCGTCAGCACGATCTTGCCGATATGGCCCGAACTCTCCATCCGGCGATGGGCTTCGGCCGCCTGGGCGAGCGGGAAGGTGGCGTCGATGCGCGGCAGTACCTCGCGCCGCTCGATCAGCGGCCAGACCTTCTCCTGCAGCGCGCTGGCGATTCCCGCCTTGAAGGCGACCGTGCGGGGCCGCAGCGTCGAGCCGGTAAGCGTCAGCCGCTTGGCCAGAAGGCGGGTGAAATTGACGTCGGCGATGGCGCCGTTCAGGAAGGCGATCTGGCCGATATGACCATCGAAGGCGGCCGCGTCGAAGTTGCGCTCGATATAGTCGCCGCCCACCATGTCGAGGATGACGTCGGCGCCATGGCCGTCTGTCGCTTCCTTCACCGCGGCGACGAAATCCTCCAGGTGGTAGTCGATCGCGCGGCTGGCGCCGAGTTCGACGCAGGCGGCGCATTTTTCCGGCGAGCCGGCCGTCGCCAGCACGGTGGCGCCGAACGCCTTCGCCAGCTGGATCGCCGTGGTGCCGATGCCGGAGGTGCCGCCATGGACCAGGAAGACGTCGCCGGCCTTCAGGCCACAGCGCTCGAACACATTGTGCCAGACGGTGAAGAAGGTCTCGGGCAGGGCGGCCGCCTCGACCAGGCTGAGGCCCTTCGGAACGGGGAGCGCGTTGGTCTCGTTGACGGCGACATATTCGGCGTAGCCGCCGCCGGCGACGAGCGCCGTCACCGCGTCGCCGATCTTGAAGCGGCTGGCGTTGCGGCCGAGCGCCAACACATGGCCGGCGACTTCCAGCCCCGGCAGGTCGGAGGCGCCCTTGGGCGGCGGGTAGTGGCCCTGGCGCTGCGCGACATCCGGCCGATTGACGCCGGCCGCCGCTACCTGGATCAGGATTTCATGTTCGAAGGGATGCGGCAGCGGGCGCCGCGTCGGCTGCAGCACGTCCGGCCCGCCGGGCTCGGAGATTGCCATCGCGGTCATGGTTTCGGGCAAGGCGTTCATCGGGCTCTCCTGCGGCTTCGACGCCCCTGGCTGGCAAAGGCGGATTCGATCTTGCTATCTTTGGCCCAGACGGGACCTGAAAACGAGATGGAGCGCATCATGGCTCTCTTCGACGACGCGCCGGTGGAAAAGCCGGTTCCCCACCGGATCGGCGAGGATCTCGGCCGACTCTCGATCGACGAGCTCACCGATCGGATCGCGCTGCTGGAGGCGGAAATCGGCCGGCTCCGCGAGGCGATCACTGCCAAGACCGCTTCGCGCGCCGCCGCCTCGTCCTTCTTCAAGAGCTAGCGCGAGGACCTGGCAA
>JAFKJZ010000541.1 GCA_017305815.1 Hyphomicrobiales bacterium | reverse complement strand
CTCGCGCGAGGTCCATCGCCTGCCGTTCGAACAGCTTGCGATAGATGCCGTTGTCGAGGCGCACGAGTTCCTCATGTGTGCCTTCTTCCGCGATCGTGCCGCGGTCGAAGACGAGCAGCCGGTCGAGCGAGCGCACCGTTGACAGGCGGTGGGCGATGATGATCGCCGTGCGGCCTTCCATCAGCCGTTCCATCGCCTCCTGGATCAGCGCCTCCGATTCCGAATCGAGGCTCGACGTCGCCTCGTCGAGGATCAGGATCGGCGCGTCGGCCAGGAAGGCGCGGGCAAGCGCCACGCGCTGGCGTTCGCCGCCCGAGAGCTTGACGCCGCGTTCGCCGACCAGCGTGGCGTAGCCCTGCGGCAGGCGTTCGATGAAGTCATGTGCATTGGCGAGCTTCGCCGCCGCGATGATTTCGGCCATCGAGGCATCGGGCCGGGCATAGGCGATGTTGTCGGCCAGCGAGCGATGGAACAGGATCGGCTCCTGCTGGACGATCGCGATCTCGCCGCGCAGCGAGGACTGCGTGACATGGGCGATGTCCTGCCCGTCGATCATGATTCGGCCGTCCGTGACGTCGTAGAGACGCTGGATCAGCTTGACGAAGGTCGTCTTGCCCGAGCCGGAATGGCCGACCAGGCCGATCTTCTCGCCTGCTTGAATCGTGACGTCGAAGTCCTTGTAGAGCGGCGTTTCATGGCCGGCATAGTGGAAGGTGACGTCCTCGAAGCGGATCTCGCCGGCGCCGACCGTCATCGGCCGGGCGTCGGGCCTGTCCTCGATGCCGAGCGGCTGCGCGTGCAGGGCGACCAGTTCCTCCATGTCGTTGACCGAGCGCTGCAGGTTGCGGATGTGCACGCCGACATCGCGCAGATAGCCCTGCAGCAGGAAGAAGGCCGTCAGCACGAAGGTGACGTCGCCCGGCGTCGCCTGGCCATGCCACCAGAGCAGCAGCACGGTGCCGATGATCGCGCCGCGCAGCAGCACCAGCAGGATGCCCTGCGCGGTGCCGTTGTTGGTGCCGCGGATCCAGGTGCGCGATGTCCGCGAGCGCCACTTGGCGACGACGCGAGACAGGCGCGCATCCTCGCGCGCCTCGGCGCCGAACGCCTTGACGACCGCGTTGCAGGAGACCGCGTCGGCGAGCGCGCCGCCGAGCTTGGTGTCCCACTGGTTGGCGAGGCTTGCCGCTGGTGCCACGTAGAACAGCGATAGCGACACCGTCATGCCGATGTAGAGCAGCGAGCCGGCGGCGATGATGAGGCCCATCACCGGCCAGTAGGAGCCGAGCAGGATGGTGGTGCCGACCAGCATGGCGAGCGAAGGCAGCAGCGCCAGCAGCAGCGTGTCGTTCAGCAGATCGAGCGCCCACATGCCGCGCGTGATCTTGCGCACGGTCGATCCGGCGAACGCGTTGGCATGCCAGTTGGTCGAGAAGCGCTGCACGCGGTGGAACGCGTCGCCGGCGATGTCCGTCATCATGTTCAGCGTCAGCCGGATGATGGCGAGGAAGCCGCAATGGCGCAGCGCCATCATGCCGACGCCGAGCGCCATCAGTGCGCCGAAAGCGGAAAGCGCCGCCGAAAGCGCCGCGTCGCGGTCGGTCGATCCGCTGGCAATGGCGTCGACGAGGCGGCCGGCATAGAGCGGCAGCAGCACGTCGGCGAGCGTCGCCGTCAGCATGGTCGCGGCGAGGCCGGCGATCAGCAGCGGCTGCTTGCGCCAGTGCGCAAAGGTGAAGCCCAGAACGTCGGAGAAGGCGTTGGCCCGCCATCGGATGCGGAAGCGGGGGAATCTGAATCGAGTCATGATGGCAATCCGGACGCGTCGAAGACGCCGATCCGGTCCCGAAAAAGGAGAAAAATGAACTGCGAGCGACACGCAATCGGTGCGCGGGCTCGCGGCTAAACGGTCTGGTATCGAAGGGGCGGGTTCTCAGAGAGCCGCGGAAAGGAACCGGGGCAAGGCCCGCGGAACGTCCGAATTAGCTGCGGGGAAAACCCGAAACCGGCTTTACCGGGGCGACGATCATATGCAGCGATGCCATGCAAATCCCCCGTGCTCGGAGTTGAAGAGGCGCTTTTTATAGCTGCGACATCCCGGATTACAAGTCCGCCGCGCGGGGTTTGCGGATCGCGTGTCGGCGCCGCAACACCGAAACGGGCGCATTGGGCGCGAAAATTGCCGCCAAAATGCGATCGGCCCGGGCAAAGCCGGGCCGATCTCGGTCGTTTCCAGTCGGATGGGACGATCAGCCGCTCTTCCTGCCGCGCCCGCCGCCCTGGTCGAAGCAGCGGTCCAGGATGCGCTGGATCTCGGCGGCCCGGCGGAAGCTCGGGTCGCCGTTGACGCCCGAGTTGCAGGCCTTGACGAAGCGCTCGTAGGTCGTGACGACCGGCGGGCACTCGACCGGCTTCCAGGTCTGGGTGTCGATGTCGGCCCCGGTGCAGATCTTCAGCGACGAAGCCTTGCCGTCTGTCTTCACCTCGAGCGCGCCCTCGGTGCCGAACAGGAGCAGCGTCAGGTCGTTGGCGTGGCCGGTGGCGAAACGGGTGGCCGTGATGGTGCCGATCGCGCCATTGGCGAATTCGGTCATCATGATCGCCGAGTCGTTGGCGTCGAGCTTGTATTCGCCAATCTGGTCGCCATCCGCCTTGTGGAAGGTCTTCAGGCGGCTTTCGACGGTGGTGACGTCGCTATCGGCGCCGAACGAGGCGAAGTCGACGATGTGGACGCCGATGTCGCCCAGCACGCCCTTGGAGCCGTGTTCTTCCGACAGGCGCCAGAGCCAGCGCGACTCGGTGCGCCAGTCGCCCCACTGCTTGCCGACCAGCCAGCTCTGGAGATAGGAGGCCTCGACATGGCGGATCTTGCCGATCTTGCCGGCCGCGACCAGCTCGCGCGCCTTCTGCAGCGCGGGCGAGTTGCGGTAGGTCAGATTGACCATGTTGATGACGCCCTTGGCCTCGGCCGTCTCGGCCATTTCGAGGGCGTGCGGGTAGTCGGTCGCCAGCGGCTTCTCGCAGAACACATGCTTGCCGGCGGCGAGCAGCTTCATCGTCGTGGCGTAGTGGACGGCGTCCGGCGTCACGTTGGTGGCGGCGTCGAACTCGCCCCAGGCGATCGCCGCATCGAGATCGGCGAACAGGTTGGTGATGCCGTGTTCCTTGCCGAAGGCGGCGCGGCGCTCGGCATCGGTCTCGACGGCGGCGACGACGGAGGCGCCCGGCGCGGCCTTGAAGGCCACGGCATGGTTGGCGGCCATGCTGCCGGTTCCGAGAATGAGAATCTTGACCATGATGATCGCTCTTGGGTGACTTGGCTTGCGGGATCGGGTCCCGAGGGGGCAGGCGAGGGACTATCTTCCGAAAGGAAGAGGGCGATGGCGGCCGGGGCAGGAAGGGCGAACCCTGCGCGATCGCGCCGGCGTCCCTTGGGGAGACGGCCGGCGGTCCGTTGCCATCGCCTTCTGGCTTAGTGGAAGCCTTCTTCGCCGCGCTTGTGCAGCGTTTCGCCCTTGATGGTGAGCGGGCCGTTCGGGGCCTGGTCGGCCGGGGTATTCGGCGCCTTCTCGATGCCGACCCAGGCCGGAGCGGGGTTGTAGGCCCACTTGGCGGCGTTCTTCAGCACCTGCTTGACGTCGGCGTTGTAATAGATCGGGTAGGTCTCGTGGCCGGGCGAGAAATAGAAGATCTTGCCGCCGCCGCGCTGCCAGGTCAGGCCCGAGCGGAACACTTCGCCGCCTTCATACCAGGTGACGAAGACCGTCTCCTGCGGCTCCGGAACCGTGAAGGGCTCCCCGTACATCTCGGTCTGCTCGATCTCGAAATAGTCGGACAGGCCTTGAGCGATCTGGTGGTTGCGGTTGATCACCCAGACGCGCTCGAGCTCGCCGGCCTCGCGCCACTTGAGCGAGCAGGGGGTGCCCATCAGGCGCTTGAAGATCTTCGAGAAGTGGCCGGAATGCAGGACGATCAGGCCCATGCCTTCCCAGACGCGCTTGGCGACGCGCTCGACGACGGCGTCGGAAACCTCGCCATGCGCCTTGTGGCCCCACCAAATCAGCACGTCTGTCTCCGCCAGGCGCTTCTCGGTCAGGCCGTGCTCCGGCTCCTGCAGCGTCGCGGTCGAAACCTCGATGACGGGGTCCTCGTCCAGGCCCTTGGCGATCGTGGTGTGCATGCCTTCTGGATAGATCTTCCGGACGACTTCGTTTTCCTGCTCGTGGACGTTCTCGCCCCAGACAACAACGCGGATCGTCATGACCTTGGTCTCCCTAGACGGTTCCTTGGCGCGCCGGCCGTCCGGCGCATGCGATTTCGGTATTTGCCCTGGGGCCCCGGATGGAGGGAGGCCGGGGTGACGGAGGTCTTCCCAAAGCGCTTTGGATCGTAAACCAGCCCACTCTAGCCTGCATCCCCGTGGAAGCAATATCCACCGCTCGTGCCGAATCTGTCGCAGGTCCGGCCAGCTTCCAGCCCTCAGTGCGCTGCGTCCTCGGCCGGCGCACGACCGGTCAGGTCATCGCCCGCGTCGCGCGGCAGCCGGGCGCAGACGAAGGCGGCGAGCAGCGAGATGCTGGTGACTGTGAGGAAGGCGGCCGAGAAATCCGCCATCACCGGCGTTTCGCGGCCGGACAGCGCCACTGCCATGTGGAGCACCGCCGCCGACACGCAGATGCCGGCTGACAGCATCATCTGCTGCATGGTGGTATAGAAGCTGGTAGCCGCGCTCATGCGGTCACGCTCGACCTCGGCATAGGCGATCGTGTTGTAGGCGGTGAACTGCAGCGACTGCGAGAAGCCGCCGATCAGCAGTACGACATAGATGGCGGCGAGGGGCCAGTCCGGGCGGAAGGTGGCGTAGATCGCCAGGAAGGCGCTGGCGACGACGCTGTTCCAGATCAGAGTGTTGCGGAAGCCGAAGCGGCGCAGGATCGGCGCGGCCGAGGCCTTCATCGCCATCGCGCCGGCGGCCGAGACGAAAGTGACGAGGCCGCTATGCGCGGCCGACATGCCGAAGCCGAGCTGCATCATCATCGGCAGCAGGAAGGGCATGGCGCCGGCGGTGATGCGCGCCAGCCCGCCGGCGAGCACCGAGAGGCGGAACGTCTTCAGCCGCATCAGCGTCAGGTCGAGGATCGGCGCGGCGTGGCGGCGGGCATGGGCGATATAGAGCGCGCCGGTGACGACGCCCACGGCGAGCAGCACCAGCGCCGTGCGCGGCGACGCCGCGCCGCGACCGCCCGTCTCGAAGGCGAAGAGAAGCGAGGCGAGCGACGTGCCCGACAGGAAGAGGCCGATGACGTCGAACGGCCGTCGGATCTCCTCGCGCACATTGTCGATGTAGTGGCTGGCGAGCAGGATGCCGATCACGCCGAGCGGCAGGTTCACGTAGAAGATCCAGCGCCAGTCGAGATAGGTGACGATGAAGCCGCCGACCATCGGGCCGATCACCGGGCCGATCAGCGCCGGCACCATCACCCAGGCCATCGCCGAGACGAAATCGGCGCGCGGGACGCTCTTCAGAATGACGAGCCGTCCGACCGGAACCATCATCGCGCCGCCGAGCCCCTGCAGCACCCGCGCGAACACCAGGAAGGGCAGGCTGTGGGCCTGGGCGCAGAGCAGCGAGCCGGCCATGAAAATCGCGATCGCGGCGCCAAAGACGTTTCGCGCGCCGAAGCGGTCGGCGATCCAGCCGCTCGCCGGGATGAAGACGGCGAGGCTGAGCAGATAGCCGGTCAAGGCCACGCTCATGTCGAGCGGCGATACGCCGAAACTCTTCGACATGGTTGGCAGCGCCGTCGCGAGCACTGTGGCATCGAGCTGTTCCATGAACAGCGCGCTGGCGACGATCAGGGCGGTGATGCGGTAGGCGGGGGCAGGCGCGCGGGAGGTGGTCTCCGCGCCGAGGACTGTATCGCTTGGCATAACGGGCGTTTCGTAAGGTGGGCGATCTATCTGACCGATAGACCCGAAACGCGCAATTCACAATCCCGTGGTATAAGCCGCCGGTCCGGCTTGACTTGGTCCGCCGCGGCAATCTATATCCCGGCCACCTTCCCGGAACGAGCTTCCGGCGGTAGGGCGGTTAGCTCAGCGGGAGAGCATTCGCTTCACACGCGAAGGGTCACTGGTTCAATCCCAGTACCGCCCACCATTTTCCTTATCTTCCAATCGATATTCCCCGCACCGGGCCGTGTTCGCTTCTTGCGGATCGCGGCGCAGGGCTATCCGCGCTATCGGACCTCTATTTCCGCTTGGTCACCACGATGGTGCCCGTCATGCGCGGGTGAAGCGCACAGAAATAGGGGAGCTTTCCGGGCTTCTCGAAGGTGAAGGAGAACTGCTCGTCAGTATCGAGCGGCGGCGAGCGGAACGACTTGTCGGTGGCGGCGACGAGATGCGGGA
>JAFKJZ010000540.1 GCA_017305815.1 Hyphomicrobiales bacterium | reverse complement strand
TGCTGATCGGCGAAGGCGAAGGGGATGGTGGGAACGGCCCGGCCGGGGACGCCGAAATCGAGCGGCACGATCTCTCCCGGCCCGAGCGGCTGCAGATTGTCCAGCGTCCAGTCCACGGCGGCGGCGCCGTGCGCGTCGCCGAGACCGAGCAGCACGCCGATCGTGACGCCCACGGGCCGATCCAGATCCGCAACAACCTCGCGCGCCATCAGGTTGGTCAGACCCGGCGCGAGGCCGACGGAGAGCACGGCGCTGCCGCCGCTCCGGCGCGCCAGCCCGTCCAGCGCCTCGACACGCGCCAGCACGGCGTCGGTCGCGGAGATGTCGATATAGGCGAGCCCACGCCCCAGCACCGTAGCGGGAAAATCGGCGGTCGCGAGGTCGATGCAGACGACGACCGTGCCGATCCCGTCGGGCGCCGCGTCCCAGCCGGCCGGATCGGCCATGTCGATGACGGCTCCTTCGCAGCCGAGTGCGGCTGCCGTCGATCGCGCCCGCGCGCCGTCCCGGCCGGCGATCCACACGCCCGCGGCGCCCGCCCGGACCAGCCGCGCGGCGATCCTCTGCCCGACATGGCCATAGCCGCCGACGATCAAATATCCCGCCATCGCTTGTTCCCTGCTGCCTCCGGGCCGATATCACGCCCGATGACGCCGCAAGGACCATACCGAATCGTGACTATCCAAACGGAAAGCCCGCCGAGCGACGATGCGCCAAAGGCCTGTCGCCCCGCCGACTGTCTGGCCGAGGACTGGCTGAGCTTTCTCGGGCATCGATGGAACGCGCTGGCGCTCTGGCAGCTGACGGCGGGGCCTCTGCGCTTCACGGAGCTGCAGGCCGCGCTGCCCGGCATCACGCCCAAGGTCCTGACCGAGCGGGTGGCCGGACTTGTGGCGCGCGGGCTCGTGCTCCGGTCGGAGAGCAACCATTACCCGCGCGAGGTGAGCTACAGCCTCAGTCCGCGCGGACGCGCGCTCGGCCGGATCCTGCTCGATCTCTACGACTGGGCCGAAGCGGACGCCGCCGCCCGCTAGTCGAAAAAGCCGAGGCGCTTCAGCAGGAGCAGCGTGCAGACGGAGGCGAGGCCGCCGATCAGCGTGGCGCTGATCCAGCCATGCGCGCCCTCGAGAAAGGGCAAGCCGCCGGTATTCATGCCGAAGAAGCCGGTGACGAGCGTCGGCGGCATCAGCAGCGCCGTCATGATCGACAGGAAATAGAGGTGGCGGTTGCTGATCGTGGCGAGCTTCGCGGCGATCTCGTCCTGCAGGAAGCGCGCCCGATCCTGCACCTCCTGCACCTCCTGATCGAGCGTTTCGATCCGACGCAGCAACCTTTCCGCCGCCGCGCGCGAAGCGACATGGCTGTCGTCGGCATGCTCGTCCTCGGCGAATTCGCGCAGGATGCTGCGCAGGCCGGAAAGCTGGCGGTGCAGTTTCACGGGCTTTCGTCGAGCACCCGATCCTCGATCGAATCCGCCTCGGCTCGCGACGCCCGCAACGTCTCGGCGACGGCGCGAAGCACCTGGTCGATCATCATCTCGAACAGGGCGACGGGCCCGCCGACGACCTGCCCGCCATCGACCTTCTTGCGGGTCAGGGCGGCGGCGCGCACAGGATGGCGGCGGCCGGAAACGAGATAGCCGGGGCCGAAAGCAAAGCGCATCGGCACCGTGCGGTCGCTGTCTTCGTCGGGATCCTGCAGCGTGTCGGAGAAGCGGCCCCAGACCGACTGGGTGTCGTATTCGAGCGCCGGGTAATCGTCGGCGCTGAGCAACAGGCGGCGCGCATCCTGCCCGAGCCAGCCGACGCAGTTGACCCAGTCGCGCGCAAGCCTGTTGACGAAGTCGAGATGGACCCAGAGGAACCCTTCGCCCGGCGCCGTCGGCACGATCGTATCGTCGAGCGGAACCGGGCGCGCGCGCCCCTCGCCATCGAACCGATAGGCCCAGATCACGCCGGAGGCGGGTCGCGCCATCCGCTCAGCCGGCAATGGATTTTCTGCGTGGCTCATCGATCGTGGGCAACTCGAAATCGTTCAGGCGCGGTGCCTGCCGCATCACTGCGACGACAGTCATGACAGAACGATGACAGTCCCGCAGGGCGTCATGACGCAGCGGCGGGAAGCAACCGGATTTTCATTGTCGACAGACCGCCGGCCAGCCATGATCACCCCTGCCCCTCCGGCACCTGACCGACTGGAACCTGGCGGAACCGCACATGCAGAACGACCCGCGATCGCACGGCCTCTGGGAACGCACGGCGCCCGCCGCTCCGGCCACCTCGCCGCTTCATCGCGATATCAAGGCCGACGTGGTGATCGTCGGCGGCGGCTATACCGGCCTCTCGACGGCATTGCACGCGGCGCGCGACGGGCTCGACGTCGCGCTGCTCGAAGGGGTGGAGTTCGGCTTCGGTGGCTCGGGCCGCAATGTCGGCCTCGTCAATGCCGGCATGTGGGTGATGCCGGACGATCTGCCGGCCACGCTCGGCCGTGATCACGGCGACCGCCTTCTCGACCTGCTCGGCAACGCGCCGAAGCTCGTCTTCGAGATCATCCGCAGCTACGACATCGCCTGCGAGCTGGAAACGGCCGGAACGCTGCATTGCGCCGTCGGCGACAAGGGCCTCGCCGAAATCCGGCAGCGCGCGGCCCAATGGAGCGCGCGCGGCGCGGCCGTGCGCCTGCTCGATGCCGACGAGACAGCGGCGAAGCTCGGCAGCCGCGCCTATGCCGGCTCGCTGCTCGACCTTCGGGCCGGGACGGTGCAGCCGCTCGCCTATGCACGCGGCCTCGCCCATGCCGCGATCGGCGCCGGCGCGCGGCTGCACACGCGAAGCCCCGTCCGGCAGGCGGAAAGGGTCGCTTCCGGCTGGCGGGTGAAGACCGATCAAGGCAGCGTCACCGCGCCGTGGATCGTCGTCGCGACCGACGCCTATACCAACATGCCTTGGCCCGAGATCCGCAGCGAACAGGTTCACCTGCCCTATTTCAATTTCGCCACCGCGCCGCTCCGCGCGGAACTCCGCCGCTCGATCCTGCCCGAGCGGCAGGGCGCGTGGGACACCAAGGAGGTGCTGAGTTCATTCCGCTTCGACCGCGCCGGACGGCTGGTGTTCGGCAGCGTTGGAGCGCTGCGCGGCACGGGCGCCTCCGTCCACCGCGCCTGGGCCAAGCGGGCGCTCACAAGGATCTATCCGCAGATCGGCGACGTCGCCTTCGAGGCCGAGTGGTATGGCCAGATCGGCATGACCGACAACAGCCTGCCGCGCTTCCACAAGCTGGCGGAGAACGTCATCGCCTTCTCGGGCTATAATGGTCGTGGCATCGCGCCGGGTACGGTGTTCGGCCGCGTGCTGGCGGAGCACATCGCCGGCAGGATCGCCGAAGCCGACCTGCCGCTGCCGGTAACGCCTCCGGTCGAGGCGCGCTTGCGCCGGCTCAAGGAAGCCTATTACGAATTGGGCGCGCAGATCGCCCATCTCGCCGATGCCCGGCTCTGACCGCCGCGCGGACACCACGGAATTCGAGGAAACACCATGACGATCGCCATCAAGAACACCCTCGCGGCCGAGGTCGACGCCCTGCTCTCCGGCCTGGGCGTCACCGCGGCGCGCACCGGCGGCACGCTCGCCGTCCATTCGCCCATCACCGGCGAGGAACTGGCCCGCCTCGTCGAGACCGACGCCGCCGGCGCGAATGCAGCGATCGAAGCCGCCCACACCGCCTTCCTGGCGTGGCGCAGCGTGCCGGCGCCGAAGCGAGGCGAGCTGGTGCGCCTGCTCGGCGAGGAACTGCGCGCCCACAAGGCCGCCCTCGGCCGCCTCGTCTCGATCGAAGCCGGCAAGATCGTCTCCGAAGGCCTCGGCGAAGTGCAGGAGATGATCGATATCTGCGATTTCGCCGTCGGCCTGTCGCGCCAGCTCTACGGCCTCACCATCGCCACCGAACGCGGCGATCACCGGATGATGGAAAGCTGGCACCCGCTCGGTGTCACGGGCGTGATCTCGGCCTTCAACTTCCCCGTCGCTGTCTGGTCGTGGAACGCGGCGCTGGCGCTCGTCTGCGGCAACAGCGTCGTCTGGAAGCCCTCCGAGAAGACGCCGCTGACAGCACTCGCGACCTCGGCCCTGTTCGAGCGCGCTCTGAAGCGCTTCGTCGCCGAAGGCGGCGCGGCGCCGGAGGGCCTCGCCGCGCTTCTGATCGGCGGACGCGAGATCGGCGAAGTGCTGGTCGATCACCCGCGCGTGCCGCTCGTCTCGGCCACCGGCTCGACCGCCATGGGCCGCATCGTCGGCCCTCGCCTCGCCGGCCGCTTCGCTCGCGCCATCCTCGAACTCGGCGGCAACAACGCCGCCATCGTCTGCCCGTCCGCCGATCTCGACCTGACGCTGCGCGGCGTCGCCTTCGCCGCCATGGGCACGGCCGGACAGCGCTGCACCTCGCTGCGACGCCTGTTCGTGCATGACAGCATCTATGACAGCTTCGTGCCGCGCCTGAAGCAGGCCTATAGCTCGGTGACGATCGGCAATCCGCTGGAGACCGGCACGCTGGTCGGCCCGCTGATCGACGCCGCCGCCTACGAGGGCATGCAGACGGCGCTGGATGCGGCGAAGGCGGCGGGCGGCAGCATCACCGGCGGGGCCCGCGTCGACGCCGACAGGGCGGCGAACGCCTATTACGTCCGTCCCGCCATCGTCGAAATGCCGGAGCAGAGCGGCCCGGTCGCGCACGAGACCTTTGCGCCGATCCTCTACGTCATGCGCTATTCGGCCTTCGAGGACGTGCTGGAACTGCACAATGCCGTGCCGCAGGGCCTCTCCTCGTCGATCTTCACCAACGATCTGCGCGAGGCCGAGACCTTCCTGTCGGTGCGCGGTTCGGATTGCGGCATCGCCAACGTCAACATCGGCCCGTCGGGCGCCGAGATCGGCGGCGCGTTCGGCGGCGAGAAGGAAACCGGCGGCGGCCGCGAATCCGGCTCCGACGCCTGGAAGGCCTATATGCGCCGCGCCACCAACACCATCAATTACGGCAAGACGCTGCCGCTGGCGCAGGGCGTCAAGTTCGACGTCGCCTAGGACATCGCTGCAAAAGCAAGACCCCGGCCGGTGCGAACCGGCCAGGGTCTCGTCGTTTCGTCAACGATGGAAGAAAGGCGTCAGGCCTTGTCGATGGCGCTCTTCACGGCATCCTTGGCCTTGCCGACCGCCTGCTGGGCCTCGCCCTTCAATTCCTGAGCCTTGCCCTCGGCGCGCAGGCGATCATTGTCGGTCGCCTTGCCAATGCCCTGCTTGACGTTACCGACGGCTTCGTTGGCAAGGCCCTTGATCTTGTCGCTGGTGCTGCTCATCAAATCATCCTCATGATTGTCATTGCGGGAGGACAACCGCCGAACTGGCGGATGGTTCCGCTATGAAACCGGGAAGCCGTGACGGCGCGCCGCCCACGCCACGACCAGCGTCGGCAGCAAGGCGAGGATCATGGCCCACGGAAACGAGACCACGCCGAGGCTGTCGAGCAGCACGCCACCCGCGATGCCGCCGCATGCGATGGCGAGGTTCCAGACCGTGACGACCATCGCCTGCGCGACATCTGCCGCCTCCCTGGCGGTCTTGGCCGAGGCGGTCTGGAACAGCACCGGCGCACCGCCGAAGACGATCCCCCAGACCGCGACCGCGCCATAGACCACCGCGGTCGAATGGCTCCAGAACGCCAGCGCCAGCATCGAGGCGATGAAGGCGACGATGCTCGTCAGCACCACCTCGCGCAGCCAGCGATCGATCAGCACGCCAGCGCTCCAGAGGCCGCCGACACCGCCAATGCCGAAGACCAGCAGGATGCCGTCGACGCGATCGAGCAGGCCGAGCGGCGCGAGGTAGGGCGCGATGTAGGTGTAGAGGATGTTGTGGGCGAGCACGAAGGCGAAGATGACGAACAGGATGGAGCGGATGCCCGGAATCCGCGCCACGGCGCTGAGCGACAGACGCTTGCCTTCCGGCTGACCCGGGAAATCCGGCACCTTGGCGAGGACCAGGCCGATCAGCACCACCGTCAACCCGCTCATGATGCCGAAGGCGAACCGCCAGCCGACCTGGCCGCCGAGAAAGGTGCCGGCCGGAACGCCGACCGAGAAGGCGAGCGGCGCGCCGATGCCGCTGATCGCGATCGCCCGCCCCGCCAGATGCGATGGCACCATCCGCGCGGCATAGCTTGCGAGCAGCGCCCAGACCAGACCTGCGGAGACGCCGGCGAAAAAGCGCGCCGCCAGCGTCAGCCAGAAATAGCCGGACATGGCCGTCACCGTATTGGTCACGGCGAAGCCGCCGATCGCGAGAAGCAGCAGGCGGCGACGGCGCAGGCCCTGCGTCGCCGTGATCAGCGGGATCGCCGTCAGCAACGAGCCGAGCGCGTAGACCGTGATCAGCTGCCCGGCCATGCTCTCGGAAACGGCGAGGCTGGCGCTGATCCGCGGCAGCAGCCCGGCCGGCATCACCTCCGTCAGCATGGTGATGAAACCGGCCATGGCGAGCGCCAGCAGGCCGGCGAGCGGGAGCGGATCGGAACGGCTGGCGACATGACCGTCCGGCGGCAAGTCGGTTGGCGTGATGGATGTCATGAACAAGGCCTCTGCCAGAGTTGGGACCGAAGCGGAGACGGCGACGCCAGGTAACGGCGCAGTCTCGAACTCCGGGGTTCGGACGGAAGCTAGAGGCTCGCCCCTGCCCGACAAACAGGCTATAGTTCACAACACTTCCGACAATATCGTCTCGCATCGAGGAGCGAATGGACAGTCTCGGAGCGCTCGGCGCCTTCGTTCAGGCCGCCGATTCCAACGGCTTCACGGAGGCCGGGCGCAGGCTCGGCGTATCGCCGTCCGCCGTCAGCAAGGCCGTCGGACGGCTGGAGGAGCGCCTCGGCGTCCGCCTCTTCCATCGCTCGACGCGGACGATCGCGCTGACCGCCGAGGGCTCACGCTTCCTCGAGCGCTGCCGACGCATCCTCTGCGAGGTCGAGGCGGCCGAGGCCGAACTGACGCAGACGCAGGCCGAGCCGCAAGGCAGGCTACGCGTCAGCCTGCCCTCGATGGGCATCCTGTTCATGCCGAAGTTCGCGGATTTCAAGCGCCGCTATCCGCTGATGGAGGTCGAACTCGATTTCAGCGACCGGCTCGTCGACGTGATCGACGAAGGTTTCGACGCCGTGATTCGGACGGGCGATCCGGCGGATTCGCGCCTGATGGTGCGGAAATTCGGCAGCTTCCGCCGGGTTCTGGTCGCCTCGCCGGCCTATCTGGAGCTGCATGGCCGACCTAGCCGGCCGGAGGACCTCATCGATCACGCCTGCCTGATCTTCCGCTATGCGACGACCGGCAAGCTCGACCGCTGGCCGCTGCACCGCGATGGCGAGCTGCTCGCGATCGACCTGCCGACCACGGTGGTGATGAACACGCTGGAGCCGCAGATCTGCCTTGCCGAGCACGGCCTCGGCATCGCCTGCATCCCCGACCTCGCGATCCACCGCCAGCTGCAGGCCGGCACGCTCGTGACCGTGCTCGACGACTGCATGCCGGTGACGATCGGGCTGAGCGTGCTCTGTCCCGCCAGCCGCCAGCTGTCGCCCAAGCTGCGCGTGTTCGTGGATTTCGCGGCGGAGTGCCTGCTAGAAGCCTGAGCGACGCCGCGCCCGCCCCATTTCCGCCATCGATCCAGAGGCACGCCCCATGACGATCTTCTTCCTCCCCGGCGCCGGCGGCAGCGCCTCGTTCTGGCGCCCGGTGTCGGATCGGCTGGACCGCGACGAAGACAGGCATTTCTTCGCCTGGCCGGGCCTCGGCAACGAGCCGGCCGAGCCGGATGTGAACGG
>JAFKJZ010000539.1 GCA_017305815.1 Hyphomicrobiales bacterium | reverse complement strand
CCATCCGCGAGGGTCGGCGCCGCCGCGAGAAAGGCGGCGCCCGACGCATAGGTCTCGACGGCGATGCCGGCGCTCTCGAACAGGAAGGCGAGCGAGTCGCGCGCCGCGTCGTCATCATCGATGACGTGAACCATGGCCTCAGTGGACACGCTCTGTCTCCTCGATCCGGACCGCCGGCACGGTGAAATTGAAGACGGTGCCGCCGCCGGGATTGCCCTCGGCCCAGATCCGCCCGCCATGCGCCTCGACGATGGTACGGCAGATGGAAAGGCCGACGCCCATGCCGTTCTGCTTCGTGGTCAGGAAGGGCTGGAACAACCGCGCCATCACCTCCGGCGCAATCCCAGTGCCTCTGTCCGATACCTTCACTCGAATCATCTCGCCGCCCGGTTCGATCTCGCTGGAAATGACCAGATCCCTGCCCCCGCCCTCGTCCATCGCGTCGATGGCGTTGCGCATCAGATTGACAAGCACCTGCTGGATCTGCACCCGGTCGCCGAACAGAAGATCGACCTCGGGATCCAAGGCAAAGCGGATGCGGATGCCCTTCTCCTTGGCGCCGACGAGCGCCAGCGCGCTCGCTTCCTCGATAAGGCGGGCGAGGCTCTCGACGCGCTTCTCCGTTTCGCCGCGCGCCAGAAAGTCGCGCAGGCGGCGGATGATTTCACCGGCGCGCAGGGCCTGGTCGGCGGCGCTCTCGAGCGCGGCGCGCACCTTGGGAATGTTCTCCGGCGCGCCGCTCTCCAGCAGCCGGCGCGAGCCGCGCAGATAATTGGCGACGGCCGAGAGCGGCTGGTTCAACTCGTGCGCCAGGGTCGAGGCGATCTCGCCCATGGCGGTGACGCGCGAGATATGCACCAGCTCCGACTGCAATTCCTGCAGCCGCGCCTCGGTTTCCTGCCGCTCGGAGAGATCCCGCACGAAGCCGGTGAAGAAGCGCTGGTCACCGGAATGCATCTCGCCGATCGCCAGCTCCATCGGGAAGGTCGAGCCGTCCTTGCGCTCGCCGACGACGATGCGGCCGATGCCGATGATGCGCCGCTCGCCGGTCCTGCGGTAGCGCTCCAGATAGCCGTCGTGCTGTTCGCGATAGGAAGACGGCATCAGCCGCTTCACATTGCTGCCGAGAATCTCCTCGGCCGAATAGCCGAACATGCGCTGCGCCGCCGCGCTGAACGATTGCACCAGCCCGGCATCGTCGATGACGATCATCGCGTCGGGGATCGTCTCGAGGATGGAGCGGAGATGCGCCTCGCGGTAGCGAAGATCCGCCGCCGCCGTGGCAAGCTGCCGGCGCACCCGGCGCAACCACTCGCCAAGGACAACAAGCGCCCCGCCGATCACGGCGAAAGCAGCGCCATTCCAGACATGCGGTGCCTGCAATCCCTCCAGCTGGCCATGGATCGCCAGGCCGACCACCAGGCTGGTGGCGATCGCGATGAGGCCGGGCCAGAGTCCGCCAAGGCCGGCGGCGACGATCACGGCCGGAATATAGAGCAGGAACGTCGCCTGCATCCGGAAGACCGGCTGCACGGACAGCCAGGTGGCGGCCGCCATCAGCACGGCGACGAACAACGACGCCAGCAGCACCCGCGAGGCCCGGCCGACGGGCCAGGAGATCTTCATCGCCGAGCCACCGAGTTGCCACGGACACGGGCGATTCCGCCGGCGCGCCGCTCAGGAAAACGGAACAAGCAACTCACCTCTCGACATAGAACCGGCCGCGCTCGGAGCCCGCCAACCCACCTACGGGATATCCCTTAGGTACATGATCTGAATTCAATCCCGGCCGTCGGCATCCTAATCCAGCATCAACACTGGATGAATTCGAGGATGACGACATGTTGACGTCCGTTGCAACCACCCGGAGCATCGTTTCCAACCGGACCGACGGCGCCCGCGGGTTCGTCCCCTCGGCCCGCCACACCAGCTTCCTCGGCCTCACGGGCATCCCGCTCCACTTCGAGCGCGGCGCCGAGATCGTCGCCGAGGAAGACCCCGCCGAGCACATCTACCAGGTCGTCAGCGGCACGGCCCGCACCTGCAAGCTGCTCTGCAACGGCAGGCGGCAGATCGGCGCCTTCCTGATGGCGGGCGACTATTTCGGCATGGAAGCGCGCGACACGCACTGCTTCGCCGTCGAAGCCATCACCGACCTCCACGTCGTCATGGTCAGCCGCAGCGCTGCCTTCGCGGCAGCCGGCCGCGACACGGCAGTCGCCCGCTCGCTCTGGGACATCACGGCCCGCAGCCTCGATGCCTGCCAGCAGCATGCGCTGCTGCTCGGCCGCAAGACCGCCGTGGAGAAGATCGGCTCGTTCCTGAGCGAGATGGCCGAACGGCAGGGCAGCGACGACGAGATCGACCTGCCGATGTCGCGCCAGGACATCGCCGACTATCTCGGCCTCACCATCGAGACCGTTTCACGCACCATGACCCAGCTCGAGAGCGCCGGCACGATCGCGCTGCCGACCTCCCGCCACGTCGTGATCAAGCGTCCGCACGAGTTGGAGCGGCTCAGCCTCTGCTGAGACCTCAGGACCCGTGCAGCGCACCGGCGCTGCCGGTCACCCGCTCCAGGATCGTCTTGACGAACAAGGTCACGAGCGCCACCAGCGTCAGCACCGCCGCCGCCGCGAAAGCGCCGGCGGCGTTGTAGTCGTGATACAGCAGCTCGACATGCAGCGGCAGCGTGTTGGTCTCGCCCCGGATATTGCCGGAGACGATCGACACGGCGCCGAATTCGCCGAGCACGCGCGCATTGCAGAGCACCACGCCGTAAAGCAGGCCCCAGCGGATGTTGGGCAGGGTCACGCGGAAGAACGTCTGCCAGCCATGCGCGCCGAGCGTCGCCGCCACCTCCTCGTCGCCATTGCCCTGGAGCTGCATCAGCGGGATCAGCTCGCGCGCCACGAAGGGTGCCGTCACGAAGGTCGTGGCGAGGATGATGCCCGGCAAGGCGAACATGATCTTCAGGTCATGCGCTTCAAGGAACGGGCCAAACAGCCCCTGCCCGCCATAGACGAACAGATAGGAAATGCCGGCGACGATCGGCGAGACCGAGAAGGGCAGTTCGACGATGGCGAGCAGCAGCTTGCGGCCGGGAAAGCGGAACTTGGCGATCGCCCAGGCGGCTGCGATGCCGAACACCGTATTGATCGGCACGACGATGACCGCGACCGTGATGCTGAGCCAGATGGCCGCGCGCGTATCCGGATCGGCGAGCGACTTCAGCGCGAAGCCGAGGCCCTGCGACAGTGCCTGCACGAAGACGGCCGCGACCGGTGCGCCGATGACGAGCGCCGTCACCAGCAACACGCCGCCGATCAGCGCGTAGCCGCGCCAGTTGCGACGGGCGCCGCCGCGGGAGAGATGCGAGGCAGCGCTCATGGGGCGAGCTCGTGGCGGCGGGCAAAGGCCTGCAGCGCGTTGGTGACAACGAGCAGGACGAAGGCGGTCCCGAGCATGACCGTCGCGATCGCCGCGGCGGCGGGATAGTCGTATTCCTCGATGCGGATGAAGGCGAGCAGAGCCGTGATCTCGGTGCTGTAGGGCTGGTTGCCGGCGATGAAGATCACGGCGCCGAACTCGCCCAGGCAGCGCGCGAAGGCGAGCGAGACGCCCGCCAGCAGCGCCGGCACGAGGATCGGCAGCACGACGCGGAAGAAGATCGTGACATTGCCGGCGCCGAGCGTGCGCGCCGCCTCCTCGATCTCTCCATCCAGTTCCTCCATCACCGGCTGCAGCGTGCGCACGATGCAGGGCAGGCTGGTGAAGGCCATGGCGAGCGCGATGCCGATCGGCGTGTAGGCGACCTTGATTCCGAGCGCCGCGAGCGGTTCACCGAACCAGCCATTCTTGGCGAAGATCGCCGTTAGCGCCACGCCGGCGACGGCGGTCGGCAACGCAAAGGGCAGATCGACGATGGCATCCAGGATCCGGCGACCGGGAAAATCATGCCGGACCAGCACCCAGGCGAGCGCGAAGCCGTAGACGGTGTTGAAGATCGTGGCGAGCGCGGCCGCGCCCAGCGTGACGCGATAGCTGGCGACCGCGCGCGGCGAACTGACGACGGCCCAGTAATCGGCCGGCCCCAGACGCGCGCCAACGACGATCAACGTCGCCAGCGGCAGGCAGATGATCAGCGCCGCATAGAGCAGCGTCAGGCCGAGCGAAAGGCGAAAGCCGGGTACGACCCGGCCCTGCCCTTTTCCCTTCGTCTTCGTCGGGCGGCGGCGCGGCAACGCGCCGGCCCCGCCCAGACTCACATCGGCGGAACTCACTGGCCGGCGAGCTGCTGATCGAGCAGGCCGTCGGAGCCGAAATAGGTCTTGTTGACGGCCGGCCAGCCGCCGAAGACGTCCTCGACCGTGACCAGGCGCACGGGCTGGAACGAGGCGGCGAACTTCTCGACCACGGCCTTGTCGCGGACGCGGTTGCCGTTCTCGGCGAGGATGGTCTGGCCTTCCGGCGAATAGAGGAAGTTCAGGTAGTCGTTGGCGATCTCCTTGGAGCCGCGCTTCTCGGCCACCTTGTCGACCACGGCGACCGGGAAATCGGCCAGCAGGCTGACCGAGGGAACGACCGTGTCGAACTTGTCGGCGCCGAATTCCTTGCGGATGCCGGTCGTCTCGGTCTCGAAGGTAATCAGGACGTCGCCGATCTCGCGCTCCACGAAGGTGGTCGTCGCGGCGCGGCCGCCGGTGTCGAACACGGCGACGTTGGCGAGGAACTTCTTGACGAAGTCGTTCACCTTTGCCTCGTCATTGCCGAAGGCTTCCTTGGCGTAGGCGGTGGCGGCCAGATAGGTGTAGCGGGCGTTGCCGGAGGTCTTCGGGTTGGGGAAGACCAGCTTCACGTCATCGCGGACCAGGTCGTTCCAGTCCTTGATCCCCTTCGGATTACCGGCGCGCACGAGGAACACCGGCAGCGAATAATAGGCCGAGGCGTTGTTCGGGAACTTCGACGTCCAGTCGGCGGCGACGAAGCCCTTGTCGGCCAGGACCTGGATGTCGGTCGCCTGGTTGAAGGTGACGACATCGGCCTCCAGCCCCTCGAGGATGGAGCGCGCCTGCTTGGACGAACCGGCATGCGACTGCTTGATCTCGAGCGTCTTGCCGGTGTCCTTGGCGTATTTCTCGGCATAGGCCTTGTCGATGGCGACGAAGAGCTCGCGCGAGACATCATAGGAAGCGTTGAGGATGGTGCCCGGCGCCTCGGCGAAGGCCGGCAGGCCGCCAAGCGCGAAGAGGACGGCAGCCGTTACAACCGAAAGGCGACGCATCGTGTATCCCTGCTCGTGATTCCGGCCGACGAAGTCGGCCCGATGAAATGGATGAGCAAAGTAGCAAGCGTCAGAATGGCCTTCGAGGAATGAACGCCTCAATTCCGGCAATCGATGGGATCGGCATTCCAGGAAACTTCGATCACGCGCAAGACGCGAGCGCTCAGAACTCGACGATCTTGCCCGCCTGGAGCGTGATGCGGCGGTCCATGCGCTCGGCCAGCTCCATGTTGTGCGTCACGATCAGCGCCGCGAGGCCCGAGGCGCGCACCAGGGCGTCGAGCGCGTCGAAGACATAGTGCGAGGTCTTGGGATCGAGATTGCCGGTCGGTTCGTCCGCCAGCAGCAGGCGCGGCGCGTTGGCGACGGCGCGGGCGATCGCGACGCGCTGCTGCTCGCCGCCCGAGAGCTCGGACGGCCGGTGCATCACCCGCGCCTCGAGCTTCATATAGGCCAGCAGTTCCTCGGCCCGCCGCGCCGCTTCCTTGCGGTCGAGCCCGCGGATCAGCTGCGGCATCATCACGTTCTCGAGCGCCGAGAACTCCGGCAGCAGATGATGGAACTGATAGACGAAACCGATCTGAAGCCGGCGGATCGCCGTCCGCTCCGCGTCGCCGAGCGAACCGGCAAGCCGGCCGCCGATCTCGACATCGCCGCCATCCGGCCGCTCCAGCAGGCCGGCGAGGTGCAGCACCGTCGACTTGCCGGCTCCCGAAGGCGCGACCAATGCGACGATCTCGCCCGGATGGATAGCGAGATTGGCGCCTGTCAGGATCGAGAGCCTGCCGGCGCCCTCCTTGTAGTGCCGCTCGACCCCCAGCAAGCGGAGGGCGGGCGCCCTCTCCGCTCCGGATGTCGGCCTCTGCCGTTCTGCTGCCAAGGCGTTGCTCATTCGTATCGCAGGGCCTCGACCGGATCGAGCCGCGCCGCCCGCCAGGCCGGATAGATGGTGGCGAGATAGCTGAGCACGAGCGCCATGATGACGATCGAAACCGTTTCGCCGGCGTTCATATCCGCCGGCAGCTTCGACAGGAAATAGAGCTCCGGCGAGAAGACCTCGGTCCGGGTCAGCCAGGACACGAACTGCCGGATCGATTCGATGTTCATGCAGACGAGCGTCCCGAGCAGCACGCCGACGAT
>JAFKJZ010000538.1 GCA_017305815.1 Hyphomicrobiales bacterium | reverse complement strand
GAACATGTCGCGGACGCGGGACGCGCCGACGCCGACGAACATTTCGACGAAGTCGGAACCCGAGATGGTGAAGAACGGCACATTGGCTTCGCCGGCGACGGCGCGCGCCGTCAGCGTCTTACCGGTGCCCGGAGGACCGACCAGCAGCACGCCGCGCGGGATCCGGCCGCCGAGGCGCTGGAACTTCTGCGGATCGCGCAGGAACTCGACGATCTCCTGCAGGTCTTCCTTGGCCTCGTCGACACCGGCGACGTCGTCGAAGGTGACGCGGCCATGCGCCTCGGTCAGAAGCTTGGCCTTCGACTTGCCGAAGCCCATCGCCTTGCCGCCGGCGCCGCCCTGCATCTGGCGCATGAAGAAGATCCAGACGGCAAGGATCAGGAACATCGGGAACCACGAGATCAGCACGCCGATCAGCGAGGTGCCGCCTTCGGTCGGCGGCTTCGCCGTGATCGAGATGTTCTTGTTCTCGAGGCGCTTCACCAGGTCCGCGTCATTCGGCGCGAAGGTCTGGAAGCTCCCATTGTCGGTGTAGCTGCCGGTGATCTGCTGTCCGGCGATCACGACGCTGCGGACGCGGCCGCTGTCGACGTCGCTCAGGAACTGCGAATAGGCAATGTCCTGACCGGCCGCGCGCGGACCCGGGTTCTGGAAGAGGTTGAACAGGGCGATCAGCAGCAGGCCGATAATGACCCACACTGCGAAGTTGCGAAAATTCGCGTTCATCAGAATCCCTTCAAGGGCAGGATTGCGGCCTAGGCGCCGCCCGTTTGAGGCTAAGATAGGTGGCCCGGCCGCTGAAGCCAATATGAGCTATGCCAATGAAAGTGCGGAAAATGCGGCAATGGTTTAGATCCGGCCCCTCAATCGGCCTGCCGGACGGGCTCCTGCAACCGCGCCGCGACCCGCGAGGTCGCCGAGAAAGCCACGCCCAGCTCCGCTTCCGCCGCAATGCCAAGCCCCGGAACGGCGACGATTTCGCCATTCCGCCGTAGTGCCGGCAGCGCCTCGATGGCGCGCGGCATGGCCTTGGGGACACAGACGGCAAATTGTCGCCGCCCCTCGGGCCCGAGTGCGCCGATGGTAAACGCGCCGCCGCCCGAAACCTCGAGGCGGACGGCGAAACGACCGTCCCAGATGCCGTCGAAGCCGTTCGAAACCGCCAGTTCCGGTAGCCCGTCGCGTCCGGGCTCGCGCTGGAAGCGGAAATCACCCTTCCGAAGATCGATCATCCAGCCCCTCGATGCTGTCGAAACGCGGCACATAGGCGGCGCCGCCCACGGCGCGCATGATGCGGGCGAGCGCGCGCAGCCGCACTTCCTCCGGCTCGCCGCGCCAGGCCTGCGCGTCGAGCCGGACGGCGCCTGTGGCGTCCGCCGTCGCCGCGTTCGCGAACAATCGTCCGACATAGGCGTCGAGCGCCGCGGCGGCGCGTCCGAGCCGTCGCGCCGTCGCGGCAAGCGTCGCGGCGTCGAGGCCCTCGGCGGCGAGCATGGGCATCCGCTGGCGGAAACGGACCCGGTCGAAGCCCGGATCGGCATTGTGGGGATCTTCCACCGGCACGAGGCCCGCCTCCCGGACGACGGCGACCAGCCGGTCATGCGGCACGTCGAGCAAGGGTCGGACCAGGCGGATGCCGTCGCGCTCGACGTCCCCGGCCATGGCCGCCAGCCCGTAGACGCCCGAGCCGCGCGCGAGCCGCATCAGGAAGGTCTCGGCCTGGTCGTCGCGATGATGGGCGGTGGCGAGATGGGTAGCGCCCGCCTCGCGCGCCGCGTCGAGCAGCAGCGCATATCGCGCCCCTCGCGCGGCCGCCTCGACGCCGGACGCAGGCGCGGGACCGTCCCAGCGCATCGAGCGGAAAGCGAGATCGTAGCGCCCGGCGACCTCGCCGACGAAGCGGGATTCGGCCGCCGATTCGGGCCGGAGGCCATGATCGACGTTCAGGACGAACAGATCGGGGCCGGATGCCAGGCCGGCGCGCCAGCGGCAGGCGAGGATCAGAAGGGCGAGCGAATCGGCGCCGCCGGAGACTGCGAGGGCCAGCCGCTTCGCGCCGGCGAACGGCGCGAACCGTGCCAGGAGCGCCGCGTCGCCTCCCGCCGCCGAAGGATCAGCAGCTGGCACTGGCCTGTTCTTGCTTGACCCGCTGCAACAGCGCATTCGAGCTCTTCGGGTACTGCTTCAGTACCTCCGCAAAGGTGGCGCAGGCGGCCTCGCGCTGCTTCAGGCCGGCAAGCGACATGCCGAGCTTCAGCAACATGTCCGGCGCCTTGCCGCTCTTCGGATACTGCTTGTAGCCGGAGAGGAAGGAATCCGCCGCGCCGCGATAATCCTGCCGCGCGTAAAGGCTTTCGCCAAGCCAGTACTGTGCGTCGGCGGCAAGCGGGTCGCGCGGATATTGCTGCAGGAACTGGCGGAAGGACGTCTCCGCGACGTCGTAATCGCCCTTCAGCACGAGGTTGTAGGCGGCGTCATAGTCGCCGCGCGGGCTTCCCGTGGAGGCCGGAGCGGCGGTGGGGGCAGCGCCTCCCCCCTGCGACAGGTCGATCGGCGCGTTGGGGTCGAGCGTCAGTTGGCCGAGATCGCGCGGCGGGGCGCCCTGCCCGGCCGGCACGCCGCCGCCCATCTCGCCATCGGTGGAGCCGATTGCCTGGCCGATCGGATCGCCGCCGGGTGCCGGGGCCTGCGCGGCGGCCGGAGCCTGCGCCGGCATGCGCGCCCGAAGCGGCGGCGCCTCCGAGCGCTTGCCGGCGCCATCGGCGGCGCCCTGGCCGCCCTGCAGACGATTGAGCTGTTCCTGCAGCTGGCGGACCTGGAAGTTGAGCTGCTCGATCTGGCCGGTCATCTCGCGCATCTGCTGCTCGATGCGGTCCATGCGCAGGCCTGCATTGCCAGGCGGAACCTGCTCCTCTGGGCCGCGCTTCAGCCGGTCGAACAGGCCTGCATCGGCCGGCCCCGTCGAGGCGAAGCTCAAGCCTGCGGCGACAAGCACCGCGGCCAGGATTGGAAGTCTCTGTTTCATCGGCCCATCCGTTGAGGGATCGTCACGGCACGATCCACCGCATTGCGTCTCGGTCTATCTGATGGGTTCGAGTTCGGCCAAATTGCGGCGCCGCACAAACAGAAACGGCGGCCCGAGGCCGCCGTTTCCGTCAAACCGTATGGTGGACGGCGATCACGAGCCGGCGTTGTTCAGCACCGTGACGGCACGACGGTTCTGCGACCAGCAGGAGATGTCGTTGCAGACGGCGACGGGCCGTTCCTTGCCGTAGGAGATGGTGCGGATACGGGCCGGGTTGATGCCGCGCGACACGAGGTAGTTCTTGGTGTTGGTCGCGCGACGCGCGCCGAGCGCGATGTTGTATTCACGCGTGCCACGCTCGTCGGCATGGCCTTCGATCGTGACCTGGTAGCGCGGATACTGCTGCAGCCACTGCGCCTGCTTGTCGAGCGTGGTGCGGTTCGCGGCGGTGATCTCGGTCTGGTCGGTCGTGAAGAAAATGCGGTCGCCGACATTGACCACGAAGTCCTGGGCGCTGCCCGGCGTCGCCGAACCAATGCCGCCGGAACCGTAGCCGCCGGCACCGGCGCCAGCGCCGGGCTTGTTGGCGCAGGCTGCGAGCGCGAGCGCTGCGCCGATGAACACGACGAACTTGGCGCCGCGCAGAATGGGTAGAGTATTCGTCATGAAGATAACTCCTTGTCCACCATACTCGGACATGACGCGTTCTTAGCAGCCCGTTGGTTAAGCACGGGTTCAAAAACGTGGTTGAGAGGAGGTTAACGCCGTCCCCGCGCCCACGGTCCGATGGTGAAGAAATCAAGGCCCCGTCTGGGTTTCCCATGCCTAACGCGGCTGGAAAACATCGTTACCGATTCATCTTCGGCATAAAAAAATGCCGTCGGCGCGACGCGTCGACGGCATGGAAATTAACCAAGCTGGCCTAGTTGATCAAGGGCGACCAGGCCGGATCCGAGCCGAAAGCGGGGGTCGGCACGCGGAACTCGTTGTAGCCGGTCAGATCGACCGACCAGAGCTGCGGTCCGCCATTCGCGCCAGGCGTGTCGCGGAAGAACATCAGCACGCGTCCGTTGGGAGACCAGGTCGGGCCTTCATTGTGGAAGCCCTCGGTCAGGATGCGCTCGCCGGAGCCGTCCGGCTTCATCACGCCGATGGCGAAGCCGTTCGAGGACTGCCGCGTGAAGGCGATCAGATCGCCGCGCGGCGACCACACCGGCGTCGAATAGGAGCCCTGGCCGAACGAGATGCGCTGCGGGTTGGAGCCGTCGGCGCCCATCACGTAGATCTGCTGGCTGCCGCCGCGATCCGAGGTGAAGACGATGCGCGAGCCGTCCGGCGCGTAGGACGGGCTGGTGTCGATCGAGGCGGAGTTGGTCAGGCGCGTCGTCCGGCGCGAGCGCAGGTCCATGGCATAGATGTTGGCGTTGCCCTGGTCCTCGAAGCTCATGACGATGCGCTGGCCATCCGGCGAGAAGCGCGGCGCGAAGGTCATGCCCGGGAAATTGCCGACCAGCTCGCGCTGCCCGGTCTCGATGTTAAGCAGATAGACCCGCGGCTGATCGGAGCCGTAGGACATGTAGACGACTTCCTGCGCCGAGGGATTGAAGCGGGGCGTCAGCACGAGGTCGTTGCCGCGGGTCAGGTAGCGCGAATTGGCGCCGTCCTGATCCATGATGGCGAGACGCTTGACGCGCTTGTCCTTCGGGCCGCTCTCGTCGACATAGACGACGCGGCTGTCGAAATAGCCCTGCTCGCCGGTCAGGCGCTCATAGATCGCATCGGCGATGATGTGGGCGACGCGGCGCCAGTTTTCCGGCGTGGTGTAGAACTGCTGGCCCGCCATCTGCTGGCCGGCATAGATGTCCCAGAGACGGAACTCGGCGCGCAGGCGGCCGTCCGACTGGCGGGTGACGCCGCCGGTGACGAGGCCCTGTGCCTTGATCACCGACCAGCTCTGGAAGTTCGGCGTCTGGTTCGGATTGCTGATCTTCTCAATGAACGAGGCCGGATCGAGCGGCAGGAACAGGCCGGAACGCTTCAGGTCGGCGGCGATGACGCCGGAGACGTCAGCGGCGAGCTGAGCGTCGGCCTGGGTCCCGCCGATGAAGGTCGGGATCGCGATCGGCAGCGGCTGGACATTGCCCTGCGTGACGTCGAGCTCGATCAGGGCCTCGGCGCGCTGGGTGAACGGGACGGTCGCCACCACGAAGGCAGCGGCGAAAAGCAGGGCCGCTCCGAGAGAGGTGCGGCTTAGGCGACGCGGAGCGGCCGCGGCGCCTTTGTCGAGGGCGTGAACCGTCATGATGCTGTTCCTGTAATCCAAAACGTCTGTGCTGGGCCGGTTGTGACCGAAGATAACGGCAGAGCAGTGACGCAGGCGATCCTCACCCTTGCGGAGAGAATCGCATCTGCACCTCGCTCCAGAGATCGTATTTCTCGGCCGGAAGCTGGTACGGACCGCACTGGAGAACGGCGCCGACCGCTCGATCCGCTGCGACCGTGCCATACTGGCTGGCCGGGTATTGCTGGATCGACGGCACGCCATTGACGGTGCCGTCCTGGTTCAACTTGAAGCGGATCGTCACCGTCACGTCCTTCGGATCCGTCCAGCCGACCGGTATGTTCCAGCAGCGCTGGATCTGCGCGCGCAAGGCGTCGATCTCGCTCTGGGTCATCGTCGCGCTCGGATTGCGCGCCTCCTCGGCGCCGAAGGATTCCGGCTCCTGGCTGCGCGTCTCGCCGCCCGTCGGCTTCTGCTTGTCGAGCAGCGCGGCGATGCGGTCCGGGTCGAAGTCGGACGAAGTCGTGCTCTGCGACGGCTGCTTCGCGGGCTTCTCGGGCTGCTTCTTCGGCGCTTCCGCGGTCTCGACCGGCTTCGGCGGCTGCGGCTTCACGCGCGGCTTCGGCGCGGGCTGCGGCGGCGTGGCCTCCGCTTCCGTCGGCGCGGGCGCGGGATCGGGCGACGGCTCGGGCTTCGCCTCTGCGGGGGCCGGCTTCGGCGGCTCGGGCTTCGGCGGCTCGGGCGGCGCAGGCGCGGGTTCGGGCGGCGTCGGGGTCGGCGGCGTAGGCGGCGTCGGTTCCGATTTCGGCGGCGGAGGCGGCGGCGGCGGTGGTGTCGTCGCCTGCGTCGGCTTTGGCGGCGTCGGTGACGGCTTCGGCGCTTCCTTCTCGGAGGGCTTGTTCGGCGAGGGCTTGTTCTTGACCTCGGCGGTCTTCTTGCCCTTCTGCAGGCTAGTCAGCTCCGAGATCGGCACCAGGTCGACCGGCATCGATTCGACCATGGTCACGTCGAACGGCTTGCTGCTGGGCAGGCCGATGAGCCCCCAGGCCAGAAGCGCGAGGTGGGCAGCGGCGGAAAGGGCGAGCCCGGCGCGCATGAATCAGCCGTCCGTCGCCTCGGTGACGAGGCCGATGTTGTGATAGCCGGCGCTGGAAATGGCGCCCATCACGCGCATGATGGCGCCGTAGTTGCTGGTCTTGTCGCCGCGCACGAAGATGCGCTCCTCATAGCCGGCGGCGGCGATCGCCTTCAGCTTCGGCATGAGCTCGTCGAGCGAAATCTCGGTCTCCTGCAGGAAGATCTTGCCCTCGGCGTTGACGCTGACCGAGATCGGATCCTTGTCGGCGGTCAGCGCCTTGGCCTGGCTCTGCGGCAGGTCGAGCGGCACGCCGGCCGTCAGCAGCGGCGCCGACACCATGAAGATGATCAGAAGCACGAGGATCACGTCGACGAAGGGCGTGACGTTGATCTCGCTCATCACGCCGGTCGAGCGCCGACGCCGGCGTCCGCCGCGTCCACCGCCTCCCGACCGTCCGCCGACCGACATGCCCATGGATCAGGCCCTCTCGTCGATCTGGCGCGACAGGATGGCGGAGAACTCGTCGGCGAAGCCTTCCAGGCGCGACGAGATCTTGCCGGCGGCGCTCGACAGCTTGTTGTAGGCGATAACCGCGGGAATGGCGGCGAACAGGCCGATCGCGGTCGCCAGCAGCGCCTCGGCGATACCCGGCGCCACGACGGCGAGCGACGTGTTCTTCGAGGCGGCGATCGCCTGGAACGAGGTCATGATGCCCCAGACCGTGCCGAACAGGCCGATGAACGGGCCGGCGGCGCCGACGGTGGCGAGGAAAAGCAGCCGGCTTTCCAGCCGCTCTGCCTCGCGCGACAGCGTCACGTCGAGCACCTTGTCGATGCGCATCTGCAGGCCCATCGGCGAGCGGGCGCCGGATTCGAACGAGCGCTTCCATTCGCGCATCGCGGCGACGAAGAGCGCGGCCATCGAGGTGGCGGGACGGTTGGAAAGGGAGCGGTAGAGTTCCTCGAGCGACTGGCCGGACCAGAACACCTTCTCGAACCGGTCGATCTGCCGGCGCACGCGGCCGAACAGCAAAACCTTGTCGATGATGATCGCCCAGCTCCAGATCGACGAGACGAGCAGGCCAAGCATCACCAGCTTGACGATGATGTGCGCCTGCCAGAACAGGGCGATAAGCGACATATTTGCCGGCGCGTCGAGCGCTACCTGGCCCACGTCGACCGGATTCATTCGCTTTGCAACCTCTCGGAGTTGATCTCTCGCATCTCGCGAAGCGCGAGGACAGGACGCGCATCCGGCACCCATCCCCACTCCGGAACCAGTCCTGCAAGCATCGGGCCGAACACAACAATCCGACTTGGTGTCTCGCCTTCAAATTTGTTCATTTGAGGGCGTTTCCGCCAGTTCGCCCCGGCTGTCGCGACGCCTTCTGTATAGTGTCCGTATGGTTAAGCAATGGTTATTTCGGCGCCGCAGCGAAGCGCAACGCGAGGCTCTCCGGAATTCGCTGCGCCCGGCCCGCCCGATTGACCAGAACCACCGTCACCACGGCCTCGACCAGGATCTCATGGCCGCGCCGGATCGTCTGCGAGAGCAGGATTCGCGCGCCGCGAACCTCCTTCGGCCGGGTCAGCACCTCGACGACGTCGTCGATGCGCGCCGGCCGCTTGAAGTCGATCTCCATCCTGTGGACGGCGAAGGCGATCGGCTCGCCCGTCTCGCCGGCGTCGAGCTCGCTGTGATGGACGCCGAGCAGGCGGACATAGTCGCTGCGGCCGCGCTCCAGGAAGCGAACATAGGAGCCGTGATAGACGACGCCGGAAAAATCGGTGTCCTCGAAATAGATCCGGACCGGCAGCACATGGCCGTCCGGCGTATGCCGGCCTGCGAGATGGGGATAGTCCTCGGGAGTGCCTGCCTGGCTCATCGATCCTGGCTCCTGTCCATGCTGCTGCGACGCCGCGCCGCGGCGGCGGTCTCCGTCGCAGAGCCTTTATGCGATCTAGTCGTCGAGATCGAGCAGCGGCGCGTCGGCGATCGCGCTGTTCGGCACGGCGAGGCCGAGATGGCGGAACGCGTGCGGCGTCAGAAGGCGGCCGCGCGGCGTCCGCTGCACAAAGCCCTGCTGGATGAGATAGGGCTCGACGATTTCCTCGATCGCGTCGCGCGGCTCCGACAGGGCGGCGGCGATCGTCTCGATGCCGACCGGGCCGCCGCCGAAGGAAACGGCGATCGTCGACATGTAGCGCCGGTCGAGCGAATCGAGCCCCATGCCGTCGACCTCGAGCCTGAGAAGCGCGCCATCGGCCACCTCGCGCGTGATCATGCCCGGTCCCTCGACCAGGGCAAAATCGCGCACCCGCCGGAGCAGCCGGCCGGCGACGCGCGGCGTGCCGCGCGAGCGGCGCGCGATCTCGGTCGCCCCGTCCGGCGTCATGCCGATGCCCATCATCCGCGCTCCGCGCGAGACGATGTGCTCCAGCTCCGGCACGGTATAGAACTGCAGCCGGACCGGAATGCCGAAACGGTCGCGCAGCGGCGTCGTCAGGAGGCCGAGACGCGTCGTCGCCGCCACGAGCGTGAACTTGGCCAGGTCGATCTTCACCGAGCGCGCCGCCGGTCCCTCGCCGATGATCAGGTCGAGCTGGAAATCCTCCATCGCCGGATAGAGGATTTCCTCGACCGCCGGGCTGAGGCGGTGGATCTCGTCGATGAAGAGGACGTCGCGCTCCTCGAGATTGGTCAGGAGCGCGGCGAGGTCGCCGGCCTTGGCGATCACCGGTCCCGAAGTGGCGCGGAAATTGACGCCGAGCTCGCGCGAGACGATCTGCGCCAGCGTCGTCTTGCCGAGGCCGGGCGGCCCGACGAACAGCACATGGTCGAGCGCTTCCTTGCGGTTGCGCGCCGCCTCGATGAAGACCGAGAGGTTGGCGCGCGCCTGCTGCTGGCCGACGAAATCGGCGAGCACCTGCGGCCGCAGCGTGCGGTCGAAATCC
>JAFKJZ010000537.1:9138-11424 GCA_017305815.1 Hyphomicrobiales bacterium | reverse complement strand
GAGGCCGAGCAGCGCCGCCACAAGCACAGGCGCTTCACCGTCGGCGTCTGATCGCCTTCGAATCGAAACGCCGCCCGGACGGCTCCGGGCGGCGTTCTTGTTCCGCAAGCCGTAGAGGCTCGCCGCCTCTTATTCGATGACGATCTGCGGCGCCGGCCTGGCGCCCGTGCCGCCGGAGACCGTCGCCCAGATCTTGGCGGCGATGTCCTTGTAGACGCGCGCATGCGGGCCGTCCGGCGCTGTCGCCGTCACCGGCTTGCCGCTGTCCGACGTCTCGCGGATCACCATCTCCAGCGGCACCTCGCCGAGGAACGGCACGCCGAGGCGCTCCGCCTCCCGCTTGGCGCCGCCATGGCCGAAGATGTCGTAGCGGGCGCCGGTGTCGGGGGCGATGAAGTAACTCATGTTCTCGACGATGCCGAGCAGCGGCACGTCCACCTTCTTGAACATGGCGAGGCCCTTGCGCGCGTCGATCAGCGCCAGGTCCTGCGGCGTCGAGACGATGACGGCGCCGGCGAGCGGCACCTGCTGCGCCATGGTGAGCTGCGCGTCGCCCGTGCCGGGCGGCATGTCGACGACGAGGATGTCGAGCGGCGCCCAGGCGACCTCGCGCAGCATCTGCGTGATCGCCGACATCACCATCGGCCCGCGCCAGATCATCGGCGTCTCTTCTTCCACCAGGAAGCCCATCGACATCGCCTTGATGCCATAGGCCTCCATCGGCTTCAGCGTACGGCCCTCGATCGCCTCGGGCCGGCCGGAGAGGCCGAGCAGGCGCGGCACGGACGGCCCATAGATGTCGGCGTCGAGCAGTCCGACCTTGAGGCCGTTGGCGGCAAGACCGAGCGCGATGTTGACGGCGGTGGTCGACTTGCCGACGCCGCCCTTGCCGGATGCCACCGCGATAATGGCGGTCACGCCGGGGATGCCGGGCTTGCCGGAGGCGGAGGGCCGCGCCGGCGCCGGGCGCGGCGGATGAGCGGCCGGGGACGAGGCGGAAGGGGCGGGGCGCGGCGGCGGGGTATTGGTGGCGAGGCTGTTGCCCCGGCGCTCCGCCGTCAGGATCACGAGCGCGCTCTCGACGCCGTCGAGGCCGCGCACGGCGGCGGCCGCCTTTTCGCGCAGCGGCTCCAGCGCATTGGCGCGCGCCGCGTCGACGGTGATCGAGAACATCACCTTGCCGCCATGGATCAGGATGTCCGAGACTAGGCCGAGGCTGACGATGTCGCCCTTGCCGTCCGGGCCCTCGACGGAGCGCAGGCGCTCCAGAATCGCATTTTGGTCGAGAGCGGTCATGTCTGGCGGTCTTCCCTGTGGTTGGAATGGAATGGGGGACATTAGCGTCGTCCCGGGCGGGATCAAGCGCGATGGGGCGGCATCGGGGCGCGGCTGATGCCGGGGCGCGGCCCGGATGCCGGATCCTTGTTGCCGCCTTCCATCTCGCGAGCAAGGCGGATTTCGCCGGCCCCTCCCTTCGACTAGAATGGCCGCATGGAATGGACTGATCAGGGCCTGGTATTGGGCGTCCGGCAGCAGGGCGAGACGAGCGTCGTCCTCGAACTGATGACGGCGGAGCGCGGTCGTCATCTCGGCCTCGTCCGTGGCGGCCGCTCGCGCCGGCTCGCCCCGGTGCTGCAGCCGGGCAATACCGTGCAGGTCGTCTGGCGGGCGCGGCTCGACGAGCATCTCGGCATCTTCACGGTGGAGCCGCTAGTGAGCCGCGCGGCGCGGCTGATCGCCGATCCCGGCGCGATCTTCGCCCTGCAGACGCTCACCGGCCATCTGCGTCTCCTGGCCGAGCGAGAGCCGCATCCGGCCCTGCATGGCGCGGTCGAGGCGGCGCTCGATGCGTTCGCTGGCGCGGACCGGCCGGCGCTCTATGAATTCGGCGCCTTCATCGCTCGCTTCGAGCTCGCCCTGCTGGAGGAACTCGGCTACGGGCTCGATCTTTCCGCCTGCGCCGCGACGGGCGCGCGGGACGATCTGCATTTTGTTTCGCCGAAGACCGGGCGGGCCGTCAGCCGGGCCGGCGCGGTCGGCTACGAGGACCGACTGCTGCGCCTCGCGCCCTTCATGACCGGCGGGCCAAGCAATGGCGGCCCGGAAGAGCTCCGCGACGCTTTCCGCCTGACTGGCCACTTCCTGTCACGACGTGTCTATGGCCCGCGCGGCCTGCGCGAACCGACAGCGCGGACGGAATTCCTGGTCCAGATCGACCGGCTGGCGATGGCGCAGGCCATCTGAGCGGCGTGGACCGTAGCTGAGCCGGTCGCTCCGCCGTTCAGG
>JAFKJZ010000537.1:0-9094 GCA_017305815.1 Hyphomicrobiales bacterium | reverse complement strand
GAAGTCGCGGACCTTCGGCGAATAGCGGAAGGGGTGGATGCCGATGTCGTAGCGGCAGCGATTGGTGATGCCCTGCTGCGTCCACGGGTCGAGCGAGGCGCGGAAGGCGGCGAGCGAAGCCGGATCGTCCGGGATGCTGGAAAGGTCGAAGCCGAACACTTCCCAGTCGGCCAGCGGGCCGGAATTGGGATCAAGGATGCTGGTCGGGCCGTGATTGGTGTTGCCGGCCGAGGCAGGCGACGAAGCCGAAAGCACCGCCGAGCCGGCCAGGAAGGCGAGGGCGGCAAGACCGAGGGCGGATTTGGACAGGCTCATCTTGGATCCTCATTCGAACGAATGACTGCAGTCTTCATCTAGACGGGATATCGTTGTCGAACCGTGAAATGCAACGTGTCATTGCAAGGAAAGCGGCAGTCGGCGCGTTTTTGTGATCGGCTCGCCGGAGCGGCAATGTCTCCGTTCCGCCATACGGCTTGCGCTACACTGCCGGTCCGCGATTCGGCCCCAACTGTCGAGACGATCCTTGCGATACGCCATCTACGCCACGCCTTCCGCCGATCATCCCCTCGCGCGCGCCGCCGTCCGCTGGCTCGGTCGCGATGCGTTCACCGGCGAGGACCATCCGCTGCCGCCGGTCAACGGCTTCTCGGACGGCACGATCGAGGCCTATCTGGCGGATCCGGCGCGCTATGGCTTCCACGCCACGCTGAAGGCGCCCTTCACCCTGGCCGACGGACAGAGCGAGGCGGACCTGATCGCGACGCTCGACGCCTTCGCCGCGCAGTCCGCCGCCATCACCGTGCCGGAACTGGTCATTCGCCGCCTCGGGCGCTTCTTCGCCCTCGTGCCGAACGAGCGCGTGCCGGAGCTCGATGACCTCGCCGGGCGGATCGTCGCCGAGTTCGAGCCCTTCCGCGCGCCGCTTTCGGAGGCCGACATCGCCCGCCGTCGCGTCGCCGGCCTGACGCTGGACGAGGAGACGAACCTGATCCGCTGGGGCTATCCCTATGTATTCGACGCCTTCCGGTTCCATATGTCGCTCACGGGGCGTGTTCCGAAGGACGACGCCGAGGCGATGGAGACCGAACTGAAGAAGCATTTCGCTGGATTTGACGGTGCGCCCTTCGCGCTCGACCGGCTTGGCCTGTTCATCGAGCCGGAGCGGGGCTCGCCGTTCCTGGTGCGGCATGTCGCGCTGCTTTCGGGGAGCGCTGCCTGATGCGCGAACAGGTCTTTGCCAATGCCCGCATCGTTCTGGAAGACGAGATCGTCGAGGGCAGCCTTGTCCTGCGCGACGGGCTGATCGCCGATTTCGACACCGGCCCGACCCGTCTCGGCGACGATGTCGAGGGCGACTATCTGGTGCCGGGCTTTGTCGAGCTGCACACCGACCATCTCGAAGGCCACTATGCGCCGCGTCCCGGCGTACGCTGGAACCCGATCGCGGCGGTGCAGGCGCATGACGCGCAGGTCGCAGGCGCCGGCATCACCACCGTGTTCGACGCGTTGCGGGTCGGCATGGACGAGGATGCGCGCACCTCGACGGCCGAGATGCAGAACCTCGCGGACGCCATCGAGACGGCGAAGCGCGAGGACCGACTGCGCGTCGACCATCTCCTGCATCTGCGCTGCGAGGTCTCGGCGCCCGACGTGCTCGATGGCCTGGCCGGCTTCCTCGACGTGCTGCCCGTGCGGCTGGTCTCGCTGATGGATCATTCGCCCGGCCAGCGCCAGTTCGCCAGCCTCGACAGCTATCGCGCCTTCTACCAGGGCAAGATGGGCATGTCCGACGCCGCCTATGAGGCGTTCGCGTCCAAGCGCATCGCCCAGGCCGAGGAGTTCTCGGCCCGCCATCGCCGCGAGATCGTCGATCTCTGCCATCCGCGCCGCATCGCGGTCGCGAGCCATGACGACGCGACGGTGGCCCATGTCGACGAGGCCGCATCGGACGGTGTCTCGATCGCCGAGTTCCCGACCACGGTCGAGGCGGCAGCCGCATCGCAGGCGGCCGATATCCGCGTGCTGATGGGCGCGCCGAACCTGGTTCGCGGCGGCTCGCATTCCGGCAATGTCTCGGCCGCAGCGCTGGCCGAGGCCGGCCATCTCGACATCCTGTCGTCGGACTATGTGCCGTTCAGCCTGATGATCGCGGTGTTCTCGCTGCCGGAGATCGTGCCGTCGATCCGGCTGCCGGAGGCGGTGCGGCTCGTGACCCGCGCGCCGGCCGAGGCGGTCGGGCTGACCGATCGAGGCGCGATCCGGCCTGGGCTTCGCGCCGATATCGTCCGCGTGCGGGCGGGCGAAGGCGTGCCGGTCGTGCGCAGCGTCTGGCGGCACGGCCAGCGCGTCGCCTGAGGCGGCTCGGATCGGACCGTCGCCGGTTATCGCGCAGACGTGCGTTCCGGCCGCGGTGCGCGGGTCTATGCTCCAGCCCGGATCATCCGGATCCGACAGTTGGAGGAGCCGTCATGGCTACGCAACAGCATACCCCGCATCCGCACGCTGCGATGAGCCCGATGAGCCGCAAGCTCGCCGACGAATTGCAGCCGCTCTTCGACGAGATCGCGTCCTGCATGGACCGCGGCGACGCCGCCGAGGCGATCAGGCTGTTTACCGAGGACGCCACCGTCATCAGCCCGACCGGCCTGCGCGGCACGGGTCATTCCGGTGTCCAGAGGGTCCTGGCGTCGGACATGGCGTCGATCCTGAAGGGCGCGCACAGCCACTTCACCATCGAGTCGCTTCGCGAGCTCGGCGACACCGTCTTCATCGACGCGCTGCACGAGGTCGCGAGCACGCAGGCCGGCGGCCGGGCGCCGCTCGAAATCCATGTCGTGCTTCTCGCCCGCAAGAGCGGGGGTGCCTGGAAGCTCATGGAAGCGCGCCCCTACGCCTTCATGACGCCGGCGAAGACGCACTGACGCGAGCGCGCGCCCAAATAGACAAGGCCGCCGAGATGGATCGGCGGCCTTGTCGTCTTGAGGCTGGGTCGCGGTCGGCGCGAGCGGCCTATTTCTCGACGATGATCGCCGTGCGCATCATGCCGATCTCGCTGACGGCCTTGAAGAAGACTTCGGCATTCGCCTTGTCGAGGCGCACGCAGCCATGCGAGGCCGGGCGGCCGAGATGCCGGGTCTCGGTGGTGGCGTGCACCGCGATGCCATCGTTGAAGAAGACCGAATAGGGCATCGGCGCGTTCTCGTACTTCGTCGAATGGTGCATCTCGTCGAGATAGTCGGGGCGGAACTTGCCGGGCGGCGTCTCGAAGCCCTTGCGCCCGGTCGAGACCTTCCAGCTATAGGTTTCCTTCACGCCATTGCCGCGATTGACGACGACATCCATCTGCTGCTTCGTCAGGTTCACCGTGGCGAACACGCCGGCGGGGCCCGGAAAGAGCGAATTGGCGGAGGACGATGCCGGGGCAACGGCCAGGGCGATCGAAGCGACGGTCAGGGAGGCGAGCAGGCGGGCGATCATGGAGGCGGTTCCGAAAGTTCCAGCGCCGCACTGTCGGCGTCCGGCCGGGTCAAGGAGAAGCTGTCGGGCGGGCTGCCGAGTCGTCTGCCCGCTCCTGATGTTGTTCTAGCTGTCCACAACCGCGGAGTCAGTGACCTTCGTCACGCGGTGGCGGCCGGGCGTACGATTTTCTCAGCGTGTGATCACGACGCGCGTGTTGTTCATGCCGCGCGCGGCGATCAGCTGGTAGAGGGTGCGGGCGTTTTCGGGCGCGAGCCTTACGCAGCCATGCGAGGCGGGGCGGCCGAGCGAGCGCACATGCGGGGTGCCGTGGATGGCATAGCCGCCGCGGAAGAACACCGAATTCGGCATGGGCGCCATATCGTATTTGCGCGAGTACCACATGCGGTGCATGCGCGTCGGACGATAGCTGCCGACGGGCGTGACGTAGCCCCGGCGGGCGGTCGAGACGTCCCAGCCATAGCGCGCGCGACCGTCGACATAGACGACCATCTGCTGGGTGCTCAGATTGATCCGAGCGACGACATCGGCCCGCGCGCTTTGCGGCGCGGCGCCCAGAAAGCCGGCGATACCGATCGCAAAGGTTAGGCCAAGAGCTGAAAGACAACGGCGCATGGAGGTCTTCTCCCGGGGCAATACGAGCTGCATTTCCTCAAGGTAGTACTGAAGGCCTGAACAACCGTTAATCTGGAAGGCGCAATTCTGTTGTAAAGAACCCAGCCGTTGCAATTGCAACTGGCAGCTCTGCGTCTGCAGCGGTCGAACGTCACGGCGAACCATGCTAGCAAGTCTCCGCCGGAGGCCAACGGAAGGATCCGGGCCTGCGGGGCGGTCGAAGACAGCATCGAACGCTTGATTTCAGAAGACGTCCGGCTTCCGCGCCAAAGGAGACCCCCATGTCCGTCGAGCCCCAGACCCGCCGCCTGACCGCGAACGATATCGGCAGCCGCAAGGGTGGCACGCCGATCGTCTCGCTGACTTCCTATCACGCGCATACCGCGACGATCATGGACCCGTATGTCGACTTCATCCTGGTCGGCGATTCGCTCGGCATGGTCATGCACGGCCTGGAGAGCACGGTTCCCGTCACGCTCGACATGATGATCCTGCAGGGGCTTGCCGTGATGCGGGGCTCGAAGCGGGCGCTCGTCGTCGTCGACATGCCGTTCGGCTCCTATGAGGAGAGCCCGGCGGCGGCGTTCCGCTCGGCGGCGCGCATCATGAAGGAAACCGGCTGTGGCGCGGTGAAGATGGAAGGCGGCGTGCATATGGCCGAGACCGTGCGCTTCCTGACCCAGCGCGGCATTCCCGTCATGGGCCATATCGGCCTCACCCCGCAGTCGATCAACACGATGGGCGGCTTCAAGGTGCAGGGCAAGACGGAGGCGAGCATCGCGGCCGTCATGGCTGACGCCAAGGCAATCGCCGATGCGGGCGCCTTCGCCATCGTCGTCGAGGGCGTGATCGAGCCGGTGGCGCGCGACATCACCCGGGCGGTCGCGGTTCCGACCATCGGCATCGGCGCGTCCCCGGATTGCGACGGTCAGATCCTGGTGCTCGAGGACATGCTCGGCCTGTCGCCGCGCGTGCCGAAATTCGTCAAGAAGTTCGGCAATCTCGGCGGCCTGATCGGCGAGGCGATCTCCGCCTATGCCGACGAGGTCAAGGCGCGGACCTTCCCGTCGCCGGAGAATGTCTACAAGGTCAAGGCTGCCGCCACGACCGAGCCGGGCTCGACGTCGAAGGCCTGATTTCCGGCGCCTCCCGGCGATCGGGATGCGCCCTCTGCCGTACCGGGATCCGTCGGCGACGTGACGTCGCGGCGGATCCACGTTTTTCATGGCCCAGAACCGCAATCATCGATTTGCCAGCGCAAGGTCGCTTCGTTATGGTGCGCGCCGCTGACCGGAGCCGGAAAGAAGAGCATGACTGACATTTTTCACGAAGTCGAAGAGGACCTGCGCCGCGAACAGGCGAAGCGCCTCTGGGCGCGCTTCGGACCCTACGTTCTTCTGGCAGCCGTTCTGATCGTCGTGGCGGTCGCCGGCTGGCGTGGCTGGGAATACTGGCGCGAGCAGCAGGCCGCCGCCGAGGGCGACCGTTTCGTCGCCGCGCTGCAGCTGGCGAACGACAACAAGCATGACGAGGCCATCAAGGCTCTCGACGCGATCGCGGCGAGCGGCACCGGCGGCTATCCCGTCCTGGCAAGCTTCCGCGCCGCTTCCGAGCTGGCGGCGACCAAGAAGACCGACGAGGCCGTCAAGGCTTTCGACGCGATCGCCGCCAAGGCGGATACGCCGGCCCTCCTGAAGGCGATGGCGCGCCTGCGCGCGGCACTGCTGGTGGTTGACACGGCCGACCTCGCCGCAATGCAGAGCCGGGTCGGCGATCTCGCCGTCGTCGGTGGCCCCTGGCGCCACAGCGCCCGTGAGCTGCTCGGCCTGACGGCCTGGCGCACCGGCGACCTCGAGGGGGCCCGCGGCTACTTCCAGTCGATCGCGGACGATCCGGAAACGCCGCAGTCGATGCAGAGCCGCACGCAGCTGATGCTCGATCTGATCCGCGCCAAGATCGGCGCCGCGCCGGTCGCCGCCAAGAGCTGATCGACGACACTATCGCTTTCATCGTTCCGGGCCACGCGGGGCGTGTTGCCGGAACCTCGACGTGGCAGTATTTCGGGAAGTCGCGGTTGCCGCGGCTTCCCGACGCCATTTGAGGCCATACCCATCATGACCTTTACCGTCGCCATCATCGGCCGTCCCAATGTCGGCAAGTCGACCTTGTTCAACCGCCTCGTCGGCTCGAAGATCGCGATCGTCGACGACACGCCGGGCGTGACGCGCGATCGTCGGCCGGGCGAAGCGCGCATCGGCGATCTGCATTTCACCATGTCTCGCTGTTCCTGATCGACGCCCGCGTCGGCGTGACGCCGGTCGACGAGCACTTCGCCGAGCTGCTGCGCCGCGTCGGCAAGCCGGTCGTGCTCGTCGCCAACAAGGCCGAGGGCAAGCTCGGCGAGAACGGCGTGATGGAGGCCTATTCGCTCGGCCTCGGCGAGCCGGTGGCGCTTTCCGCCGAGCACGGCGAGGGCATGGCCGACCTGTTCGCGGCGCTGCTGCCGTTCGAGCGCGAGGAAGAGGAATTCGACGACGAGGACGAGGTCGATGCGCCGCTCGCCATCGATCCGGAGACGGGCGAGGAGATCGAGGCGCCGCTCGACCTCTCCAAGCCGATCAAGGTCGCGATCGTCGGTCGCCCGAATGCCGGCAAGTCGACGCTGATCAACACCATGCTCGGCGAGGATCGCCTGCTGGTCGGCCCGGAGGCCGGCATCACGCGCGATTCGATCTCGGTCGACTGGACCTGGAACGACCGCCGCATCAAGCTCTTCGACACCGCCGGCATGCGCAAGAAGGCGCGCGTCGAGACCAAGCTGGAGAAACTTTCCGTCGGCGACACGCTGCGCGCCATCCGCTTCGCCGAGGTGGTGGTGCTGACGCTCGACGTCACCATCCCCTTCGAGAAGCAGGATCTGCAGATCGCCGATCTGGTGGCGCGCGAGGGCCGTGCGCTGATCATCGCGCTGAACAAGTGGGATCTCGTCGAGGACCGCCAGGCTAAGATGGCGGAGCTGCGCGAAATGGCCGAGCGCCTGCTGCCGCAGGTGCGCGGCGTGCCGCTGGTGCCGCTCTCCGGCCTCACCGGCTCCGGCATCGACAAGCTGATGGGCGAGCTGCTCAAGGTCTACGCGACCTGGAACCGCCGCATTCCGACGGCGGCCTTGAACCGCTGGCTGGCGAGCGTGCTCGAGCATCATCCGCCGCCCGCCGTCTCCGGCCGCCGCATCAAGCTGCGCTACATGACCCAGCCCAAGGCGCGGCCGCCGACCTTCGTCGCCTTCTGCTCGCGCCCGGAGGCGCTGCCCGAGGCCTATGTGCGCTATCTGGTCAACGGCCTGCGCGAAGCGTTCGAGCTCCCGGCCGTGCCCATCCGCCTGATGCTGCGCAAGGGCGAGAACCCGTATGAGGGCAGGGCGAAGCAGCGGTGAACCTTGATCCCAGAATGGGATCGGTCTACCTTGACCTTTGAATGCGTGTGATCTGCAGGCGAACGCTGCGGGACTATGTCGAGAGCCTGGCGGGTCAGCGCGATCAGGGGGCTGTCAAGGCTGCGCTGGACGCTTGGTTTCACGAGGCGAGCCGCGCGGACTGGGGCAATACGGCCGACATACGCACGAGCTTCGCGACAGCTTCGATCATTGCGGCAGATCGTGTTGTCTTCAACGTCAAGGGTAACGATCACCGGCTGATCGTCGCCGTGGACTTTCACCGGCGGATCGTATGGGTCAAGTGGCTGGGATCCCATCGTGACTACGATCGGATCGACGCACGGAGCATCGAGCATGACGGCTGAAATCCGCCCCATTCGAGACGACGCCGACCACGCTGCCGCGATGGAGGAGATCGGTGCGCTCTGGGGAGCTGCCCCGGGATCGCCCGAAGGCGATCGGCTGGACGTTCTGGTGACGCTGGTCGAGGCGTACGAGGCCGCGCACTTCCCGATCGATATGCCCGATCCCGTCGATGCGATCCTGTTCCGGATGGAACAGCAGGGCCTGACGCGCAGGGAGTTGGAGCCCTTCATTGGATCACGGGCAAGGGTCGCCGAAATCCTCAACCGCCGGCGCGGCCTTTCGATCGAGATGATCCGCCGCTTGCATGATGCCCTCGGCATTCCTGCCGAAGTCCTCATCCGGCCATCGCGGCATGAACGAGCCGCCTGATCGCAGCTACGCCAGGAAGCGCGTCACCGCGCCCGTCTTGAAGGCGAAGCGGGTGCCGTTGTCGGTGAAGTCCGGCGACAGCATGCGCACGATGTCCGGGGCGACGGTGCTCGGATGCGGGACGGTCGCCGCGTCCTCGCCCGGGACGGCCTTGGCGCGCATCTGGGTCCGCAGCCGGCCGGGATCGAGCAGGTTGGCACGGACGCTCGTCGAGGCCACCTCGGCCGCATAGGTGCGCACCAGCGCCTCCAGCGCCGCCTTCGATGCCGAATAGACGCCCCAGAACGGCCGGCAGACCTCGGCAGCCGAAGAGGTGAGGAACAGCGCCCGGCCGGCGTCCGACAGCTTCAGCAGCGGATCGAGCGAGCGGATCAGCCGCCAGTTGGCCGTGACGTTGACCGTGAAGACGCTGTCCCATTCCTTGGGCTCGAGGTGACCGAGCGGCGTAATCAGGCCGAGCAGGCCGGCATTGCCGAGCAGGCCGTCCAGCTTGCCCCAGCGCTCGTAGATCGACAGACCCAGGCGGTCGATCGCGTCGAGGTCCTTGAGATCCAGCGGCACCAGCGTGGCGCTGCCGCCCTTGGCGCGGATGGCGTCGTCCAGTTCCTCGAGCGCGCCGACGGTCCGGGCGATCGCCACCACATGCGCCCCCGCCGCACCGAGCGCCACGGCGGCGTTCCAGCCGATGCCGCGCGAGGCGCCGGTGACGACATAGAGGCGGCCGGAAAGATCGGGCTCGGGCAAGGCGATGGACTCTCGGCGAGATGATGGGGCGGCGCGGCTCAGCTCGCCTCGGCGAGGCGCGGCAGCGTCTGGACCTTGCCGCGCTCGTCG
>JAFKJZ010000536.1 GCA_017305815.1 Hyphomicrobiales bacterium | reverse complement strand
ACCGTCCGGCTCCGGCAAGTCGAGCCTGTTCCGGGCGCTGAGCGGCATCTGGCCGTTCGGCAATGGCCAGGTCCATATCCCGAACGGGGCGGATCTGCTGACCCTGCCGCAGGGAGCCTACATGCCGCTCGGCACGATCCGCGCCGCGCTCGCCTATCCGCGCGACGCTGAAACGCTCGCGACCGAGGAGGCGACGGAGGCGCTGGAGGCGGTCGGCCTGTCGCGCCTGGTGCCGGAGCTCGATGTCGACGTGCACTGGGGCAATCGCCTCTCCGGCGGCGAGCAGCAGCGCATCGCCATCGCCCGCGCCATCCTCGCCAAGCCGGACTGGCTGCTGCTCGACGAGGCGACGAGCGCGCTCGACGAAAAGGCCGAGGCGCATGTCTACAACCTCATCCGCGAGCGGCTGCCGCAGACCACGGTCATCTCGATCGGCCATCGCTCCAGCCTGACCGCGCTGCACGACCGCTTCCTCGAACTGGTCGAGAATGGCGGTGGCGGCCATGTGCTGGTCGAGCGGCAGGAAGCGGCGATGCAGATGGCCTGACAAGCCGTTTCGCTCAAGCGCTCCGGACGGGAATTGTTTGCCCACGTTGAACAGTGTGTCGTGCGGCAGCTACGTTTCGAGCGCCAATCGGATGGGCTATCTTTGGGTCCAGATCAATCGAACGCGCCATCCGGCGTCTGGAGTTGCACATGTCCGATACCACGTCGTCGCAGAAGCTGATCGTCCCCGCCTTTGGCGGCCTCTATGCAGCTTCTCCGTTCTTTGAGGCGGTCCTCCGCTTCGTCGTCGGCTTCTGGCTCGTCCCGCATGGTGCGCAGAAGCTGTTTGGCCTCTTCGTCGGCGGCGGCATCGACGGCACTACCGGCTTCTTCGCGCAGATCGGCCTGCAGCCGGCCGTGCTGCTGGCGACGCTTGCTGGCCTCGGCGAATTCTTCGGTGGCCTGTTTCTGGCGATCGGCCTGCTGACCCGCCCGGCCGCCCTGGTCGCCGCCTTCGTGCTGCTGGTCGCCACGCTGTCGGTCCATATCGGCAACGGCTTCTTCATGGCCTCGGGTGGCTTCGAGTACGCTTCGCTCTGGTTCTTCGCCGCGCTCTACTTCGTCTTCAAGGGCGGCAACGAATATTCGGTCGACGCCAAGCTCGGCCGCGCCTTCTAAGCGCTTCGTTCGCAGTACGCTTTGAAAAGGCCGCCCCTCGGGGCGGCCTTTTTGCTTTGCCGTCATGATGTCGTGAGGTTGCCCGTTCAAGGTCGATGCGGTACGAAACGCGCCGCTGAACCCGGTGCGAAACCTGCCGGATGATGCGGTACAGTCGGATCGCCCGAGAGACGGGCGGGAGACCGGCAAGAGACTGAAAAGAGACGGGATCGACGACATGGCCGAGAAAGACAAGACGAACGCCCTGAAGGCGCGCCTGCCGCGCGGGCTCGTCGATCGCCATGCCGGCGCGATCAAGGCGGCGGATCGGATGCTCGCCACGATCCGGGGAGTCTACGAGCTCTACGGCTTCGAGCCGGTCGAGACCCCGCTGATCGAATATACGGATTCGCTCGGCAAGTTCCTGCCCGACCAGGACCGCCCCAACGAGGGCGTGTTCTCGTTCCAGGACGATGACGAGCAGTGGCTGAGCCTGCGCTACGACCTGACCGCGCCGCTCGCCCGCTATGTCGCCGAGAACTACGACCAGCTGCCGAAGCCCTATCGCAGCTACCGCAACGGCTGGGTGTTCCGCAACGAGAAGCCAGGTCCCGGCCGCTTCCGCCAGTTCATGCAGTTCGACGCCGATACGGTGGGCTCCGCGTCGCCGGCCGCCGATGCCGAGATGTGCATGATGATGGCGGACACGATCGAGGCGCTTGGCATCAGCCGCGGCGACTATCGAGGCGCTTGGCATCAGCCGCGGCGACTACGTGATCCGCGTCAACAATCGCAAGGTGCTCGACGGCGTCATGGAGGCGATCGGCCTTTCCGGCGCCGAGCATGCCGGCACGCGGCTGACCGTGCTGCGCGCCATCGACAAGCTCGACAAGTTCGGTCCCGAGGGCGTCCAGCTGCTGCTCGGCGCGGGCCGCAAGGACGAGAGCGGCGACTTCACCAAGGGCGCGGGCCTCGACGAGGCCGGCGTCGCCACGGTGATGAAGTATGTCGCGGCGCAGTCGAGCGTCGGCAACGAGGCGACCGTCGCCAGCATCCGTAAGAACATCGAGATGGGCCCGTCGGGCGTCGAGGGCCTGAACGAACTCGACCAGATCGCCGTGATCACGACGGCGGCCGGCTATTCCGATCGCATCAAGATCGACCCCTCCGTCGTGCGCGGCCTCGAATATTACACGGGCCCCGTCTTCGAGGCGGAACTGCTGTTCGAGACGGTCAACGAGAAGGGCGAGCCGGCCCGCTTCGGCTCGGTCGGCGGCGGCGGCCGCTATGACGGCCTGGTCGGCCGCTTCCGCAACGAGGCGGTTCCCGCCACCGGATTCTCGATCGGCGTGTCGCGCCTGATGGCGGCGCTGACGGCGCTTGGCAAGATCTCCGCCGAGGCGGAGGTCGGACCCGTCGTGGTGACGATCTTCGATCGCGACCGTGTCGGCGAGTACCAGAAGATGGTCAAGGACCTGCGCGATGCCGGCATCCGCGCCGAACTCTATCTCGGCGGTTCCGGCCCCAAGGCGCAGCTGAAATATGCCGACAAGCGCAATTCGCCCTGCGTCATCATCCAGGGTGGAGACGAGAAGGCGAAGGGCGTGATCCAGGTCAAGGACCTGGTGCTGGGTAAGCAGATGTCGACGGAGATCACCGACAACGCGGTCTGGCGCGAGGCGCGTCCGGCGCAGGTCGAGGTGCCGGAGGCGGATCTGGTGGCGGCGGTGCGCGAGATCCTCGCGCGGCAGGCGGGGTGACGGAAATGGTCGAGACAACCCGACTTCGCGTCCTCCTTTCCGAGGCGGGCTACCGCTTCGTCGAGCCGCCGATCGTCTCCGACGCCGACGTCTTTCTCGACGTGGCGGGCGAAGACCTGCGCCGGCGGCTCTATCTGACGACGAGCGCCGATGGCCGCGAACAGTGCCTGCGGCCGGAGTTCACCATCCCGGTCTGCCTGCAGCACATCGCTAGCGGCGATGCGCACCGCACCGCCGACTATGCCTATCTCGGCCCGGTCTTCCGCCAGCGCCCCGGCGGCGCGAATGGCGAGTTCCTGCAGGCGGGCGTCGAGTCGCTCGGCCGTACGGACCGCATCACCGCCGACGCCGACGTGCTGGCGCTGGCGCTCGATTCCGTCCGGGTTTACGGGCTCGACGAGCCGATCGTTCGCCTCGGTGACTCCGCGCTCTTCGCCGCCATCATCGAGCAACTCGGCATTGCCGCCGTCTGGAAGCGCCGCCTGTCGCGCGCCTTCGGCGACCGCGCCCGTCTCGATGCCACCATCGCGCGGCTCGCCGCCGGCAGGTCGGCCGAAACCCCGGCGCATGCCGGTTTCCTCGCGGCAATAGACGGCACCGATCACGAGGCGGCGCATCGCATTGTCGAGGATCTTCTATCGATTGCCGGAATTCGCGCTGTCGGCGGCCGTTCGGCCGGCGAGATCGCGGATCGCTTCCTGGAGCAATCGGCGCTGGCGGCCGGCGGCGGGCTCGACGAGCGGGCGCAGGCCGTGCTTGGCCGTTTCCTCGGCATTGTCGGCACGCCTTCCGCCGTGCTCGGCGAACTGAAGGCGCTCTCGAATGACGAGAAGCTCGGCATGGACGCCTCGATCGAGGGATTCGAGAAGCGGGCGGAGGGCTTGGCGCGACGCGGCATCGATCTGGAGCGGCTCGATTTCGCCGCCGATTTCGGCCGTCGCCTCGACTATTACTCGGGCTTCGTCTTCGAAATCTACGACAAGGCGCTGCCGGCCGGCCAGCAGGTGGTCGGCGGCGGCCGCTACGACCGTCTGATGCCGTTGCTCGGCGCCAAGTCCACCGTGCCCGCCGTCGGCTTCGCCCTCTGGCTCGATCGCGTCAAGGGAGAAGCGGCATGACCGACGCCCCGCTCGTCCTCGCCGTGCCCTCCAAGGGCCGACTGCAGGAAAACGCCAACGCCTTCTTCGCCCGCGCCGGCCTGCCCGTCGTGCAGCAGGGCAGCGAACGCTCCTATCGCGGCCGCATCGGCGGCCTGCCGGACGTCGAGGTTGCGTTTCTCTCGGCTTCCGAGATCACCCGCGAACTCGCCGCCGGCTCGGTCCATCTCGGCATCACCGGGCGCGACCTGGTCGAGGAGGAGGTTTCCGACTTCGCCGAGCGCCTCGATCTCGTGCTGCCGCTCGGCTTCGGCCATGCCGACGTCGTCGTCGCCGTGCCGGAGGCCTGGATCGACGTCCGCTGCATGGCCGATCTCGACGACGTGGCGGCGGATTTCCGCTCCCGCCACGGCCGCTGGCTGACGGTCGCCACCAAATACGTCAACCTGACCCGGCGCTTCTTCACCCGCCACGGCATCGCCGACTACCGCATTGTCGAGAGTCTGGGCGCCACCGAGGGCGCGCCGGCTTCGGGCGCCGCCGACCTGATCGTCGACATCACCTCGACCGGCTCGACGCTTGCCGCCAATGCGCTGAAGATCGTCGGCGACGGCGTGATCCTGCAGTCGGAGGCGCATCTGGTCGCCAGCCTCTCCGCCACCTGGAGCGGCGCGGCTCGCGGCGCGTTGCGTACCATCATCGACCGGATCGAGGCGGAATCGGCGGGGCGCTCGCTGCGTGAGATCCGCGCCGATGTCGCCGACGCGGAAGGCGCTGCCAGGGTCGCAGCCGACCGCTTCGGCGCGACGACGCCGTTCGGCATTCCGGCCAGCCATCTGCTGCTGCACTGCCCGGCCTCGAAGGTCTATGCTTGCGCCGAATGGCTGCGCACCGGCGCCGGGGCGCGCACCGTGGCCGTTTCCCGGCTCGATACGGTGTTCTCGGCGACGAGCCCGCTGGCCGAGCATCTGCTCGGCCGCATCGACGGCCGCGCCAAGGCCTGAGCCATCCCTTCAGCCTGGGGCACACCGCGCCTGAAAGGGCGCGGTGGCGTTTGGCTGCCTGCGCTTTGGCATGCAGGAATTGCATTGCTGCGTTGCAACATCATGTTTTGCATTGCGGCAGAATTCGCTTACCTTTGCGTCATCACCCACGACAGGGAGACACGCAGATGTTCAAGTCCTTGAAGAAGTTTCGTCGCAGCTGGTCGGAATACGTCAACTACGACCCGGAAGCCGCGCAGCTTGCCCAGGCTGGCGATCTGATCGACCTGGAAATGATCCAGCGCGACCTCGACCGTCGCGGCCGTCGTTCCTACGGCGGTTACTAGGTCGCCGAGGCCTTGCTCGGCAGCTTGAGTTCATAGCGGAGGCGCGTCGCCTCGGCGCGGCAGTGGCAGCCTTCGACGTGGTCGTTTACGAGACCCATCGCCTGCATGAAGGCGTAGACCGTGGTCGGGCCGACGAAGCTCCAGCCGCGTCGCTTGAGATCCTTCGACAGGCGCACCGAAGTCGGTGACGTGCTGTTGGCCGTCAGGCTCGCCTTGTCGAACGCAGTCGGTCGTTCGCTGGCCGGCGGCTCGAAGCTCCACACATAGGCGGCGATCGAGCCTTCGCTCTCGATCAGCTCCAGCGCACGCTTCGCATTGTTGATCGTCGAGACGATCTTGCCGCGATGGCGCACGATGCCGGGATCGGCGAGCAGGCGGGCGATGTCGTCGTCGCCGAACTTCGCCACCTCGGCCGGTTCGAAATTGGCGAAGGCCTGCCGGAAGGTCTCGCGCTTGCGCAGGATCGTCAGCCAGGACAGGCCGGACTGAAAGCCCTCGAGGCACAGCTTTTCGAACAGGCGGCGGTCGTCCGTGACCGGTCGACCCCATTCGGCGTCATGATAGGCCTGGTATTCGGCGGTGCCGTTTGACCACCAGCAGCGGGGAACGCCATCTTCGCCGGCGAGGATGCCATCGGGCAGGGTCATGGGCACGCTTTCCTGAAGTTCGTGTTTTGTTCCTGATCTTCTACGATTTCCCGACCCGTCGAGGCAAGGCCTGCGGGACCGGCGAAGCGCTATCCGCCCCGTTAACAGCCTGGTAACGCCCCGTTCACCGCCGCAATTGACGTTCAGGCCTCCTTCACGTTTCCTCTGTCAGCCTTATCTAGCTCAGGGGAGGATCGTTCCGGCTCGGCCGTGCGGTCGCTCCTCCCGGTCGCGGGACCGGGTGTCTTTCTTCCAGCGCGCCGTGGCGCGCGATTTCCTGTCGAGGCGTCCATGCGTAGTGCGCTGCAATCCGTCGTCCTGGTCGGGCTTGCCGTTTTCGGCCTGTCCGTTCTCCCCGCCAAGGCGCAGTTCTATGACGGCTCCGATGGCTATGACGACGGCTATGGCCGGTATGAGCGTCCCTACCGGTATGATCGCTACGACCGGTACGATCGCTACCGGCCGCGCCCGCCGGTGATGGTCGAACCCGAATATGGCCAGCCGGCCTGGTGGATGGAGCGGCCGCCCTACGGCGCGGAGCGCCGCGCCCGCCGAGCGCCGCAGCAGGCGGGGCTGATGCCGCGCACCTCCGCGCCGAAGGCGCCCAAGGCCTCGCGCCAGTTCAATCCGGCCTTCCTGCCGGCGGTGGTCGACTATCACGGCCGCGAGAAGCCCGGTACGATCGTGATCGATACCGAGACGCGCTATCTCTACCTGGTCGAGGCGAACGGCACGGCGCGGCGCTATGGCGTCGGCGTCGGCAAGCCGGGCTTCGAATGGGCGGGTGTCCACACGATCACTCGCAAGGCGGAGTGGCCGAGCTGGACGCCGCCGGCGGAGATGCGCGCCCGCCGGCCGGGCCTGCCGGTCCGCATGGAAGGCGGCCTCGACAATCCGCTCGGCTCGCGCGCGCTCTATCTCGGCTCCTCGCTCTACCGCATCCACGGCTCCAACGAGCCCTGGTCGATCGGCCATGCGGTCTCGTCCGGTTGCATCCGCATGCGCAACCAGGATGTCGAGGATCTCTACGAGCGCGTCGGCATCGGCACGCGGGTCGTCGTCCGCTAGCGCGGGCGAGGGAAAAGCGGACAACAAAAAAGGGGGCTTCGGCCCCCTTTCGATTTCGTCCCGCGTCCCGGCCTAGAAGGGCCAGAGCTTGCTGACGTCGAACTTCTTCTTGACCTTCTCCGGCTCGGTCATCGGCGCGTTCGGGTCGGAAGCGCGATAGTCGACGGGCGGCTCGGTCAGATATTTGCGGGTGGGGTTGCCATTGGCGTCGTAGGAACCCGATTTGCCGCTGTGCAGCGCATCCCAGGCCTTCTTGCCCTCGGCCTTGCGGGCCTCGTTGTATTCTTCCTCGCGGCGGTCGAACGAGGTCTGGCCGGGGGCCAGCTTCAGGTTCGGCGCGCCCTCGCTGTTCGGCGCCACCGCGTCATTCTCGCGCTTCTTGCGGCGGGCGAGATCCTTGTCCTTCGGCCAGTTGGCCTGGTCGGCCGAAGCGACGGCCTGGCCAGGCTGTGGCAGCGAGTTGGACGGCGGAACCACGATGCCGCCACGCGGCTTGTAGTCGATCGGCGGACGGTCCTCGCCGCCGAGGCTGGCGATGCTCATCACGTCCGTCAGCGTCTGCGTCTCGGGAGATACGCCGGTGCCGTAGGTCGTGCCGGAGCAGCCGGCGAGGGCGGTCAGGACAAGGGCTCCCGCAGGGAGAACCAGATAACGCTGAACAGTCGAAGCGGGCATGTCGATCGATCACTCCTGGGCGCGCTCGAATCGGCACACCTTAGCCTGTGTCCCACTAAACGCAGAAAAGCAGGCAAAATTCCGGCACGGTTTAGGCCGCCCTTCTACCGGATCGGCTCCCCCGGGGCAACACGCACGGTCGGCGCGATCCCGGCCAGGCGCTGGTCGAGCGCGGTGCCCGGGCCGGCCGCCGCAAGGATGCGGCGGGCGTCGAGCGAATCCCGGTCCATCTGCTCGATCAGGGCCTCGATCGAGGCGAATCGCGCCTCGGAACGCAGAAAGGCGTGGAAGGTGACCGCGACGGTCTCGTCGTAGAGCTGCTCGTTGAAATCGAACACATGCACTTCGAGCAGCACGGCGCCGTTGTCGAAGGTCGGCCGGCGGCCATAGCTGGCGACGGCGGGATGCACGCTGCCGTCGGCGCGCGTCAGCGTCACGGCGTAGATGCCGAGCGCCAGGCCGCAATCGGAAGGCAGCCGCACATTGGCCGTGGGATAGCCTGCCGGACCCGACTCGAGGAAAAGGCGACGCCATGATCGTCCATGACGGCGCCGCGTACGGACATGGTAAAGCCCCGGCGCAACCCCTCATGCGCGAGGAAGGCCGGCGAGCCCTGCCGGTCATGGCCGAAGTGGAAGTCGTGGCCGATGATCGCGGCGGAGATGTCGAGCTGCCGCACCAGAATACGGTCGACGAAGTCGGCGGCGCTGGTCTTCGAGAATTCCTGGTCGAAATTGGCGACGACGATGCCGTCGAGCCCGAAGGCCGCCGCGATTCGCGCCTTGGCCTCGATCGGCGTCAGGCGGAACAGCGGCGTGTCGGGCCGGAACACGCTGCGCGGATGCGGTTCGAAGGTCAGCAGCAGCGAAGGCGTGCCATGGACCTTGGCCTCGCTGCGCGCCGCGTCGAGCAGCGCCTGGTGGCCGCGATGCATGCCGTCGAAATTGCCGATGGCAACCGCGCTGCGCCTGTATTCCGCCGGCAAGGCGTCGAGCGGCAGGATCCTGGCGGCGGGCAGGGGCGCGTGGGCGCTCGTCATGATGGCTCCAGTTGAGCCGGCCGAGGGGGCGACGGCGGCTGCGGCCGGAAACTGGCCTCTCGATCGGACATGGTCAAGCCGTCAGTTTGGTCGCGGGCCGCGGGCGCGTGAGGGAGGCGCCCATTTCCGGCCTACCAGGCGAGATGCGGAATGAAGGCGCGGGCGCCGAGTTCCTTTTCCGCCAGGAAGCGGTGGACGGCGGCCGCTTCCGGCGCCTCGGTCGGGCCGAAGCTGGCCGAATGGATGCCGCCGGTCACGAAGAGGACGTCGAGCGCCTGTTCGCACGCGCCGCGCAGGTCGGTTGGCGCGCCGTCGCCGATCGCCACAACCTGTTCCTTGCCGATCGGGCTGCCGAGGATCGCCGCCGCCTTCTTCAGAGCGGCCTCGTAGATCGGCGGATTGGGTTTGCCGGCGACGAAGCTGGTGCCGCCCAGCGCCTTGTAGCGCTCGGCAAGCGAGCCGGCGCACCAGACGAAACGGTCGCCGCGCTCGACGACGATGTCGGGATTGGCGCAGATCATCGGCAGGTCGCGCCGCCGCCAGGCGGCGAAGCGCTCGTCATAGTCGTCCGGTGTCTCGACCGTGTCGTTGAAGAGGCCGGTGCAGGAGATAAGCTCCGCGTCTTCCTCGCCGACCAGCTGCAGTTCGAGCCCCTCGTAGAGGGTCTTTTCGCGCTCGTGGCCGACATGGAAGGTCTTGGCGGCGCCGCGCTCGGCGAGCAGTGCGCGGGTGACGTCGCCCGACGTGACGATGGCGTCATAGCAATCCGGGCTGACCCCGAGCGTGCCCATCTGCTCGACGATGAAATGGCTGGTGCGCGGCGCATTGGTGATCAGCACCACGACGCCACCCTGGGCGCGGTAGCGCTCGAGCGCGTCGCAGGCCCGCGGAAACGACCGCACGCCGTTGTGGATGACGCCCCAGACGTCGCAGAGGACGGCGCGGTACTGGGGGGCGAGCTCCGACAGGCCGGAGACGGCGATGGGCGAGGTCGTGTTGGTCATAAGCGGGGCGTATTGCTTCCGCACGCAAGGGTCAAGCTCGGCTGGCGGGATTGATGGGCGGCCGCATGAATTTGCCGGGCGGCACCATCGTCGCCGTGTTCTGGAAGGCATGGCCGAACAGTTGCCGGAGGACAGCCGATCCACACTTTGTACGATCCGGTGCTGATATTGTACGATCTGGTCATGATCTCGACACGAAGTCGCGATGGGGTGGCGTAGCGTCAGCTTCGGGAAAACTCGGGGGATTTCCGAATTGGTCGTTCGGCTTGTTCGAGGTTCATGATACCCAGTCACCGACCCTTCGCATGTGCCGGCGTCGAAACACGCCGTTCTCCCGTCCGGCAGCATCGCCGGGGCCAGCGCTTTGCGTGCGAAGAGCGCGAGATGACCGGCGGTGATCAGCCGGCCGCTACGATCCTGCCGGTTCCGGCAGGGGGCAACGTCAACTTGTGCAGGGGATAGGGAAGGGGCGTGAACTACATGCCGCCGGACTCCGGGTCGGCCTTCGACCTCGATTCTGTCTCCGCAGCCGAAGCCCGCGCCGCCCTGGACAAGATCTTGCAGAGCGCCGAGTTCGTCGCGTCGCCGCAGCTTTGCGCATTCCTGAGCTATATCGTCGAGGCGCATCTGGCCGGCAACGAGCACCTGCTCAAGGGCCAGATCATCGGCACTACCGTGCTAGGGCGGCCGGAAGGCTATGATTCGCAGCGCGACCCGATCGTCCGTGTCGAGGCCAACCGCCTGCGCCGCACGCTCGCCGCCTATTACGATCGCGGCGGCGCCGAGGACCCGGTGCGCGTCGTCGTCGAGCGCGGATCCTATGTGCCGCGCTTCGAGCGCATCGTACCGGAGCCGCCTCCCTTGCCGGACGCGGCCGCGATGCCGCAACCGCCCCCTGTCCAGCCGGTCTCGGTCGGATTTCGGCCCGGCGCGATCGCCATCGGCGTCATTCTGGCGTCGATTGCCATCGCGCTGCTCGGGGCCGTGTTCTTCCTGAAGTCTGGCCGAGCGTCGAGGTGATGCCCTTCGTCGCGACCGGAACGGCCGCCGAACGGGCCGACGAGCTCGAATCCGGCCTGATGGTGGCGCTGGCGCGCTTCCCCGAACTGCGCGTGCTCACCAATGGCGGTCCGCCGGCGGATTTCCGCATCGAGGGTGACATCGCCTTCTCGGACCGCAAGAGCACGGTCTCCATGCGCCTGTCCTCGCTCCAGACCGCCGAGGTGCTCTGGAGCGCGTCGATCGACATGCCCGTCGCCGAGCTGATGACCCGCGCCGGAGTCGACCGGCTTCTCGCCATCGCGACCACGGCGATCGCGCCGCAGTTCGGCGCCATCGCCCAGTATGTCGCGCGCGGGGCAGGCGGACCACCGGGCGAGATGAGCGGCTATGATTGCCTGATCGAGGCGCAGTTGCACGGGCACCGGCTCGATGACACCAGCTGGCGCCGCGTCGACGATTGCCTCCGCGATATGATCGAGCGCTATCCGACCTTCGCAACGGCCTGGGCCTCGCGCGCGCTGCTGCTGATGGAGCGTTATCGCCTCAATCCCGACACAGCGGCCGCACTCGCTGCCCGGAAGGAGGCGGAGGAACTGGCGCGCCATGCGCTGCAGCTCGAGCCGACCAATGTCCGCGCCATGACGGCGGTGGCGACCGTCGCCTTCAGCAAGGGCGACCTCGAGGCGGCGCGCGATATCGGCCTCAGGGCCATCTCGGCCAATCCGTATGATCCGCTCTCGCGCTCGCAATATGTGCTGGCGCTGATCGCCTCCGACTATCCCGACCAGGCGCTGGCGCAGGCCGCCGCCGCCCGTCAGCTCGATCCCGCCCATGTCTCGTTCTACGATTCGCTGGAACTGCTGGCCCGGGTGGGCCGGCCGGAGGGGCCCGAGCCGGCTTCCGGCTCGGTGATGGCGGATGTGTCGCTCTTGCCTTATGGTGCCGTCGCCCGCGTGCTGGCCTATGATGCCGCCGGTCAATCTGCCGACCGGAACGCCGCCGTGAAGGCGCTGTATGATCTGATGCCCCTGTTCGCCGACGACATGCCGACCGCGCTCAGCCGCCAGTTTCCGCCTTCGCCCTATACGAAGCGGGTGGAGGAAGCCTTGCGCGGCGCCGGTGTCGGAACCTGAGACGGCGCGCCATGACGGAGCCGGCCGATCAGGAGAGGGGGCAGGAGTTCGGGTTCGAGCCCGAGGCCGTCCGCGCGGCACTGGGTCAGATCGTCGAATCCGCCTCCTTCGTCGCCTCGCGCCAACTGAGCGCCTTCCTCACCTACGTCGTCGAGAAGACGCTGGCCGGCGAGGCGGATCGCATCAAGGCCTATTCGATCGCGACCGAGGCGCTCGGTCGTCCGGAGACCTTCGACCCGGCCTCGGATCCGATCGTTCGGGTCGAGGCGGGACGCCTGCGCAAGGCGCTCGACGCCTACTACCGGACGGGTGGCGCGAACGCGGCGCTGCGGATCGCAATGCCGCGCGGCAGCTATGTGCCGCATTTTGAGCCGATGGCCGCCGAGGCCGAAGGGCAGGCCGCGAGCGAGGCCGCGCCGGCCGAGCCGGTCACGCCGGCAAGGGAAGCCGCCCTGCCTGCGACGGCCGTGTCCGTCTTCGCCGCCAGGACCCTGTGGCGGCTGCGGATCGGCGGCGCGCTCGCGATCGTCGCCTTCCTGATGGCGCTCGGCGTGTTCGGCCTGCGCCATGCGGCTGTGCTGGCGGATGCCGGGCAGGAGGCGGGGACCGCCGCCGTTGCCGTCGCGTCCGTCGCCGCGATGCCGCATGCCGCGCCGGCGCCCGCGACGCGGCCGCTGGCCCCGCGAATCTTCGTGGCGCCGTTCGCGATTGGCGACGAGCCCGCCGTCGGCATATCGGGCCGTCAGTTCGCCGTCATGCTGGCGACGGCGATCTCCCGCTTCGACGAGGTCACGGTGGTGACCCGGATGGACGGCGACGCCGATTATCTGCTGAGCGGCAGGCTGTCGGCCGGGCCCTCCGGTATCTCCGCCGCCGCGCTGCTGACGGACGCCGCCTCGGGCCGCGTGATCTGGTCGTCGCAGGCGACGGTGCCGCGGAACCCCGTCCGGCCGTCCGTGACCATCGCCCAGCTCAAGGACACGATCGCCACCACCATCGCCCAGCCCTATGGCGTGGTGCTCTCCGACCGCCTGGCGAGGACCGATCTCGCCGATGACGGCTTTCCCTGCGTGATCCGCTCTTTCAACTACTGGCGCAGCTTCGCACCGAAGACGCATGGCGAGGTCACCGCCTGCCTGGAGCAGCTCACCAAACGCTATCCCAGTTATGCGCCGCCCTATGCGCAGCTGACCTTCCTCTACCTGACCGAGGCGGAGCTCGGGCTCGATCCGGACCTGCGCCGCGCCACGCTCGACCGCGCCGTGAAAGCGTCGGCGATGGCCGTCCAGCTGGCGCCGACCAGCGCGAGGGCGATGCAGGCGCTTCAGTACACCTATTACGCCGATGGCCAGATGCAGCGCGCCATCGAGGCCGGCAACCGCGCAATGGTCCTGAACCCGCTCGATCCCGACATCCGCGCCTCGCAGGGCCAGATGCTGATCCTCGCCGGCCGTTACCAGCTCGGCATGCGGCTGATCGAGGAATCGGCCAGCAGCAACGCCGCCTATCCGTCCTGGTACGATCTCTATCTGGCGCTGGCCGCCTTCCAGGGGGGCAAGACCGAGACGCTGCGCAAGCTGATGGGCCGCGTCGACCTGCCGGACCATCCGCTCGCCGCCTTCCTGCGCGTGCTGGCCGCCGCCGATCCGGAGGCGAGGCGCGCGGCGATCGCCGGCATGCGTGACCGCTTTCCGGGAATGGCGACGGACCCGGCCGGCGTGCTCGCCCGCCTGGTGCCGAACCCGGCGCTGGTCGACAGGCTGCTGGGCAAGAGCTCGTTCAGGTATTGATCGTGGATGCGGATCCGGTGCAGCGGCGCACCGTTTCGGCGCAATTGTCGGCGCAGGCGGGGCTGCGTTTCGCGCCGACCGCCTTTGCGACGAAGGCCGAGGCGCTCGAACGGCTCGCCGACCGCCCGCATGCGATTGTCGTCGCCGACCTCGAGACCGTCGGCGGCGTCGATGAACTCGGCGGCCTGTCGAGCCATGATTCCTCCGTCATCGCCATGAGCGCGCGCGGCTCCGTCCATGCCGCCGTCGCCGCCATGCGCGCCGGCGCCATCGATTTCCTGCCCAAGCCCTTCGGCGCCGCGGCGCTGCTCGAAAGGCTGAACGCGGCGATCGCGGAGTGGCCGGCCGCCCGGCCCGCCGAGGCGAAGCGCGCCGAGACGCCCACCACCGCGAAGCCGGCCGCGACCGGCCTGGCGCGCGAGGATTTCGAGGGCTTCATCGGCCGTTCGGCCGCGATGGGCCTCGTCTACGACCAGATCAGCCGCATCGCGCCGTCGAAGGCGCCCGTTTTCGTCACCGGCGAGAGCGGCACCGGCAAGGAGCTTTGCGCCGAGGCGATCCACGGCCGCTCCGGCCGCGCCGGCGGCCCCTTCATCGCGCTGAACTGCAGCGCGATCCCGAAGGACCTGATGGAAAGCGAGATCTTCGGCCATGTCCGCGGCGCCTTCACCGGCGCGACCGAAAACCGGACGGGCGCGGCCGAACTCGCCGATGGCGGCACGCTGTTCCTCGACGAGATCGGCGAGATGGATCTCGGCCTGCAGGCGAAGCTGCTGCGCTTCATCCAGAGCGGCACCGTCCAGCGCGTCGGCGACGTCACGGCGCGGCGGGTCGACGTGCGCATCGTCTGCGCCACCCATCGCGATCCCTTCGCCGAGATCGCCGCCGGGCGGTTCCGCGAGGACCTGTTCTACCGGCTGCATGTGCTGCCGATCCAGTTGCCGGCGCTGCGCGAGCGCGCCGAGGACATCCTGCCGCTCGCTTCCGCCTTTCTCGCCCGCTATGCGGCGGAGGAGGCGCGCGCCTTCCGCGGCTTCGAGCCCGAGGCGGCGGCGATGCTGATGCGCCATGCCTGGCCCGGCAATGTCCGCGAATTGCAGAACGCGATCCGTCGCGTGGTGGTGCTGCACCAGGGGGCGGAAGTTACCGTCGCCATGCTGCCGCAGACCATCCGCGCCGGGGCCGCGCAGCCGTCGCGGAACGAGTTTGCCGTCTCAGAAACCCGCGCTGCGCCTCAGCTTGTCGCGCCTTTCTGGGAGCAGGAGCGCTCGATCATCGAGTGCGCCGTCGAGGCGCATGGCGGCAATATCGCCCGTGCCGCGGCCGCGCTGGAGATCTCTCCGTCGACGATCTATCGCAAGCGCCAGGCCTGGCTGGAGCGCCGTACGGCATAAGCCGTTGGCGCACTGAATTAATCCTCATTTGTCGAAGCCCTTGCGCAGGACGCGCCGGAACGGCATGTTCGCGCGAAATGGGGCTGCAGGGCGCTTGCCGCGCCCGAGACGAGGGGAAAGACATGAAGGATCGGGCATCCCGGATCTCCGGGATTGCAATGGCGGGCGCGTTGCTTTTCCCGCCGAGGCGCAGCAGGCGCTCGACGCCGCCGTCGAGGCCTTCTGGAAATCGGCGCCGCTGACGTTCAAGAACGCGCGCTTCGTCGAGGATGCCCAGGGTTTTGGTGACTATACCGCCCATTCCGGCAATAGTTTCGCTCCTTCCGCCAATTTGCAGGTCTATCTCGAGCCGCAGGGCTTCGGTTGGGCGGAAGTCGCCGACGGCTACAAGATCGCCTTCTCCTCCGAGATCGAAATCCGCAATGCGAGCGGCCAGATCCTGACCAAGTCGGCGACGCCGGCGCTGTTCGAGAAGGTCGGCCGCAACAAGAACCGCGAGTTCCAGATCACCGTCGGCTTCCAGTTGCCGGCGCTGAAGGCGGGCGACTACGTGCTGGTCCTGAACGTCACCGACACCACGACGGGTCGTTCGGCGCCGCTCGAGCTGCCCTTCACTGTTTCCGGCTGATCGACAGGCTTTGTGACCGGTTTCATAGCCCTGCCGGTGCGGCCGGGCGCATGAAGGGGAGAGCGCCGGGCCAATGCCCGGCGGTATGTTGACGTGTGCGGCGCTTTGCATGACCTCCGTCTATGATCTGAAGCCGCGCTTCCAGGCGCTGTTGCGACCGCTGGTCGGCGCGCTGGTGGCGCGTGGCGTCACGGCCAACCAGGTGACGATCGCCGCGATGGTCGCGAGCATCGCCACGGCGCTGGCGCTTTGGGCGCTGGCCGGTGTGCGCGCCAGCCTGTTCCTGCTTCCGGTGGTACTGTTCCTGCGCATGGCGCTGAACGCCATCGACGGCATGATCGCCCGCGAGCACGACCAGAAGAGCCGGCTCGGCGCCATCCTCAACGAGGTCGGCGACGTCGTCTCCGATGCCGCGCTCTACCTGGCGCTGGTTCCGGCGCTGGCGCCCTATGGGGCGCATGGCTGGCCGATCGCATTCTTCGTCGTCGCCGCGATCCTGACCGAGTTCGTCGGCGTGCTGGTAGAGGCGCTCGGCGCGGGCCGGCGCTATGACGGGCCGATGGGCAAGTCCGACCGCGCCGCGGTGATCGGCGCGATCGCCTTCCTGGTCGGGCTCGGCGTCCCCGCCGGGTGGTGGCTCGACGGGATCATGTTGCTGCTGACGCTGCTGGCGGTCTGGACCTCGTTCAATCGCGCCCGTCACGCGCTGGTGGAAAGCTGATGCCGGAAACCGCTTCCTCCTTCATGCTGTTCGACCTGCCGCTCCAGATCGTGGTGACGCTGGCGCTCGTCGTGCTTGGCCTCGCCGGCGCGACCCTTCTCGTCTGGATGCGGTCGCCGCCGCCGGAGGCGGACGAGAAGGCGCAGGAGAAGCGGCGCGAGCTCAAGGCGCGGATCGGCAGCTGGTGGGCGATGGTGGCGCTGCTGGTGGTGGCGCTGGCGCTCGGCCGCACGGCGATGATCGTGCTGCTCGCCTTCGTCAGCTATCTGGCGCTCAAGGAATATCTGACGATCATCCCGACGCGGCGGGCCGACCGGGTCGTGCTCCTCGTCGCCTATCTCGCCGTGCCGATCCAGTATTACTGGGTCGGGATCGGCTGGTACGGCATGTTCGTCATCTTCGTGCCCGTCTACATGTTCCTGATCCTGCCGGCCGCCATGGTGCTGCGCGGCGAGACGCAGGGCTTCCTGAAGGCGGCCGGCACGCTGCACTGGGGGCTGATGATCACGGTCTTCGCCGTCAGCCACGCGGCCTATCTGCTCGCCGTGCCGCCGCCCGACGCGCCGCCCGGGATGGGCGCGGGCCTGCTGGTCTTCCTGCTGATTGCGACCGAGTTCAACGACGTCGCCCAGTTCGTCTCCGGCAAGCTGATCGGCCGGCGCAAGATCACGCCGAAGGTCTCGCCCAACAAGACGGTCGGCGGCTTCCTCGGTGGCCTCGTCGCGACGATCCTGCTGTCGGCGGCGCTCGCGCCGGTCCTGACGCCGATCGGCGCCTGGCAGGCGGCGATCATCGGCGCGCTGCTGGCGACGGCCGGTTTCTTCGGCGACATCGTGATGTCGGCGGTGAAGCGGGATCTCGGCATCAAGGATACCGGCACCATGCTGCCCGGCCATGGCGGCATTCTCGATCGCATCGACAGCCTGGTGTTCACCGCGCCGATCTTCTTCCACGCCGTCCGCTATTTCTATTTCTGAGCCACCGTGAGGCCCGACCCACGATGACCGCCCGCGATTGCCTGCGTCTCGCCTTCTTCGCGCTCCTGGTGCGGCCGTTCCTTCTGGTGGCGATCGGACTTTCGGTGCGCCATCGCGCGCGCCTGCCCAAGGACGGGCCGGTGATCATCGCCGCCAACCACAACAGCCATCTCGACACGCTGGCGCTGATGTCGCTGTTTCCGCTCGGCATGCTGCGCCGGGTCCGCGCCGTGGCGGCGGCGGATTATTTCCTCAGGAACCGGGCGCTACGATGGTTCGCGGTCGACCTCATCGGCATCCTGCCGATCGAGCGCTCGAGCGGCCGCGGCGGCATCGATCCCCTGGCCGATGCGCTGGCGGCGCTCGACGCCGGCGACATCCTGATCTTCTTCCCAGAGGGGTCCCGCGGCGAGCCGGAGATGCGACAGGCGTTCAAGCGCGGCGTCGCCCATATCGCGCGCCGGCGTCCCGACATTCCCGTGCTGCCGGTCTTCCTGCGCGGCTTCGGCAAGGTTTTGCCGAAGGGCGTTCATCTTCCTGTCCCATTCTTCTGCGATGTGGTGATCGGCGAGCCGATGACCGGCGCGGGCGAAGGCTTCGTGCAGCGGCTCGAGCAGGCGGTCGATGCGCTCGGCCGCGAGACGCCCAGCCCGGAATGGGCCTGAGGCCGGCGTCTCGACCGGACCGGCCGATCCTGGCCGGAAGACGCGGGCAGAAAAAATTCTGTCGCGACCGGCGATGCGGTCTCCTTGACATCCCGGCACCCGGCTCCTAGATCCGTGCGGCTGCTAGCACTCGCCCTCGGTGAGTGCCAACGCATCCATTTTGGCGGGTGGTCCGACCGGATCGCCCTGCACGCGAGGAGAGAACAAACATGGCATTCCGTCCTCTGCATGACCGCGTCGTCGTCCGTCGCGTTGCGTCGGAAGAGAAGACCGCCGGCGGCATCATCATCCCCGACACCGTCAAGGAAAAGCCGCAGGAAGGCGAAGTCGTCGCTGTCGGCCCCGGCGCGCGTGACGACGCTGGCAAGCTGGTCGCTCTCGACGTCAAGGCCGGTGACCGCATCCTGTTCGGCAAGTGGTCCGGCACGGAAGTCAAGATCGACGGTGAAGAGCTCCTCATCATGAAGGAGTCGGACATCCTCGGCGTAATCACTGGCAAGGCCGGCAAGTAAGTCGCGCGGGGGCTCGCCCCCAGACGTGATTTTCCCTTGTTCGCCATAACCTGGAACGGAGCTATTCAATGGCTGCTAAAGACGTAAAGTTCTCCGCCGACGCGCGCGAGAAGATGCTGCGCGGCGTGGACATCCTCGCCAACGCCGTCAAGGTGACCCTCGGCCCGAAGGGCCGCAACGTCGTCATCGAGAAGTCGTTCGGCGCCCCGCGCATCACCAAGGACGGCGTCACCGTCGCCAAGGAGATCGAGCTCGAGGATCGTTTCGAGAACCTCGGCGCCCAGCTGGTTCGTGAAGTCGCTTCCAAGACCAACGACATCGCCGGCGACGGCACCACCACCGCGACGGTTCTCGCCCAGGCGATCGTCAAGGAAGGCGCCAAGGCCGTTGCGGCCGGCATGAACCCGATGGACCTGAAGCGCGGCATCGATCTCGCCGTCGTCGAGGCCGTCAAGGATCTCGAGAAGCGCTCGAAGAAGATCAAGACCTCCGAGGAAGTCGCTCAGGTTGGCACCATCTCCGCCAATGGCGAGAAGGAAATCGGCCAGATGATCGCTTCGGCGATGCAGAAGGTCGGCAACGAGGGTGTCATCACCGTCGAGGAAGCCAAGACCGCCGAGACCGAGCTCGAAGTCGTCGAAGGCATGCAGTTCGACCGCGGCTACCTGTCGCCGTACTTCGTCACCAACTCCGAGAAGATGGTGGCTGAGCTCGACGACCCCTACATCCTCCTGCACGAGAAGAAGCTCGGCAACCTGCAGGCGATCCTTCCGGTCCTGGAAGCCGTCGTCCAGTCGGGCAAGCCGCTCCTGATCATCTCGGAAGACGTCGAAGGCGAGGCTCTGGCCACGCTCGTCGTCAACAAGCTCCGTGGCGGCCTCAAGGTCGCGGCCGTCAAGGCTCCGGGCTTCGGTGACCGCCGCAAGGCCATGCTCGAGGACATCGCCGTCCTCACCGCCGGCCAGGTGATCTCGGAAGACCTCGGCATCAAGCTCGAGAACGTCACGCTGGCCCAGCTCGGCCGCGCCAAGAAGGTCACGATCTCCAAGGAGAACACGACCATCGTTGACGGCTCCGGCAAGAAGAAAGAGATCGAAGCCCGCGTCAACCAGATCAAGGCTCAGATCGAAGAGACCACCTCGGACTACGACAAGGAGAAGCTCCAGGAGCGTCTCGCCAAGCTCGCAGGCGGCGTCGCGGTCATCCGCGTCGGCGGCGCGACGGAAGTCGAAGTCAAGGAGCGCAAGGACCGCGTCGACGACGCGCTGAACGCAACCCGCGCTGCCGTCGAAGAAGGCATCGTCCCGGGCGGCGGCACGGCTCTCCTGCGCGCCAAGAAGGCCGTCGAGAAGCTGAAGAGCGACAACGCCGACGTCGAGGCTGGCATCAAGATCGTGCTCCGCGCTCTGGAAGCCCCGATCCGTCAGATCTCGGAGAACGCCGGCGTCGAGGGTTCGATCGTCGTCTCCAAGGTTCTGGAAGGCAAGGGCGAGACCTTCGGCTTCGACGCCCAGTCGGAGAGCTTCGTTGATCTGGTCGCGGCCGGCATCATCGACCCGACCAAGGTCGTCCGTACCGCTCTGCAGGACGCCGCTTCGGTGTCGAGCCTGATCGTCACCACCGAGGCGCTCATCGCCGACCGTCCGAAGAAGGACGCCGGCATGCCCGCTATGCCTCCGGGCGGCGGCATGGGCGGCATGGACTTCTAAGAAGTCCTGTCTCCTGCGGGTGCGGTAGTATGGGGGTGTTACCTGTTCGTCTTTCCGGCCGGCTACATTTTGCTGGCCTGGGAACGCGTGGAGGAGACCCGTCTATGGCCAAGAAGATCCTTTTCCTCGTCGGCGACTATGTCGAGGACTATGAAGTGATGGTGCCGTTCCAGCTGCTCGCCGCGGTGGGGCATCAGGTCGAGGCTGCCTGTCCGGGCAAGCCCGCCAATGGCAAGGTCGCGACCGCCATCCATGATTTCGAGGGCGACCAGACCTATTCCGAGAAGCGCGGCCACAATTTCGCGCTGACCACCGACTTCGCGTCGGTGAAGGAGGCGGACTACGACGCGCTCGTCATTCCGGGCGGCCGGGCGCCGGAATATCTGCGCCTCGACGACGGCGTGATCGCCTTGGTCAAGGCCTTCGCCGCCGCCGGCAAGCCGATCGCCGCCGTCTGCCACGGGGCGCAGGTGCTCGCCGCCGCCGACGTCATTCGCGGCCGCACCATTTCGTCCTATCCCGCCTGCGCGCCGGAAGTGCGTCTCGCCGGTGGCCGACACGCCGATATTGCCATCCACGACGCGATCACCGACGATATCTTCGTCACCGCGCCGGCCTGGCCCGCCCACCCGACATGGATGGCACAGTTTCTCGCGCGTCTCGGCACCACGATCAGCCACGCCTGATCGACGCGGCGCGCGATCCCTGGGGAGGGCGCGCCGTGTGTCATATCTTCGCTTCGACCGATCCTGCCTTGTTCGCGCCGGTGACGCGGTCCGTCCGCATCGCCGGCGTCGTCACCAGCATCCGGCTCGAGGCCATGTTCTGGTCGATGCTCGACGAGATCGCGGCGAGCCAGAAGATGCCGACGGCGCGCTTCCTGTCGACGCTGCATGACGAGGTCGTCGAGCTGCGCGGCGAGATCGGCAATTTCGCCTCGCTTCTGCGCGTCATCTGCAGCCGCCATGCCGAGGCGCGCGCCGAAGCCGTCGATCACCGGGACAGCACGGCCGCCTAGCGCCGGTCCCTGAAGAACTCCCGCAGCATGTCGGCCGCCGTCGTTTCGGCGATGCCGCCATAGACGTCGGGAGCGTGGTGGCAGGTCGGCTGGCTGTAGAAGCGGACGCCGCTCTCGACCGCGCCGCCCTTCGGGTCGGCGGCGGCGTAGT
>JAFKJZ010000535.1:1461-12028 GCA_017305815.1 Hyphomicrobiales bacterium | reverse complement strand
GATGACCTCGGCCGGACCATAGCCCCAGCCGAGGCGGACGCCGGCAAGGCCATAGATCTTCGAGAAGGTGCGCGTCATCAGCACGTTCGGCGAGGTGCCGGCGAGCTCGATGCCGCTCTCGTAGTCATTGCGGCGGACGTATTCAGAATAGGCGGCGTCGAGCACCAGCAGCACGCGCGGCGGCAGCGCCGCATGCAGGCGGCGGATCTCGCTGAACGGCAGGTAGGTGCCAGTCGGATTGTTCGGATTGGCGACATAGACGATGCGCGTCCTGTCGGTCACCAGTTCGAGAATGCCGTCGACATAGGTCGTCATGTCCTTCTCCGGCGCAACGACCGGGGTGGCGCCGGCAGCCTGGATCAGGATCGGATAGACGTTGAAGCCATGCTTCGAATAGATCGCCTCGTCGCCCGGCCCGAGGAAGACATGGCTCGCCAGCGCGAGCACGTCGTCCGAGCCGTTGCCGCAGATGACGCGGGACGCGTTGATGCCATAGGCGTCGGCGATCGCGGCGCGCAGTTCCGCGGCCGAGCCATCGGGATAGATCTCGAGCTTGGCAGCGACGCCCTGGTAGGCGGCGACCGCCGCCGGGCTCGGCCCGAGCGGCGTCTCGTTCGAGGAGAGCTTGTAGACCTTGGAGCCGCCCGTCGCCTTGGAGCGACCCGGTACATAGGGGGCGATATCCAGCACGCCCGGCCGCGGCACGGGCCGGTCGGCGGGCTTGGTGTCCGGCGTCTTCGACGACTTGCTCATCACGATACTCCCGCCTCGTCGAGGCGCTCATAAAGAACGGGGTTGGCGTCGACATCGCCGATGGCGATGCCGCGCGACAGCGCGCCGACGCGCGCGACATCCTCGAAGCCGGCACGCGCCGCCAGGGCGGCGACAGCGACGCCGGCCGGCAGCGCGATCAGCTTCTCGGCGCCAGCTTCCGCGAGAACGGTGCCGCCGGCGGCCGTGATCGCGGGCCAGGGATCCTTGCCGATCGCCGTCACGGCGAACAGGTCGAGATCGGGCGGCGTCGGATCGGCCAGCTCCGGCGCGATGACGAAGGCCGGATGCTCGGCCGGACGGCCGGCGATGCGGATATAGGGCGACAGCGCCATGATGCGCGGCGCCGACGGACGGCCAAGCGCGCGCCACCAGGCGCCGGCGGAGGCCGGCTGTTCAGCCGAGACGAGACCGAGGTCGGTGCCCGTCTCGCGGATATGGTTGATCGTCGCCACCGCGTCGGCATAGCCGTGCAGCGCTACCGTAAAGCCGAACAGGAAGCGGGCCGTATCGCGCAGCTGATCGCGGGCGACACCCTGGTCGATGCCGACGTCGAAGCGCGCCTGCATCCGCGTGAAGGTGGTGATGATCTCGCGCCAGATGTGCTCGACGGTCCAGATCGGCAGAGCGCCCTCATGGCGGGAGACCAGGCGGCGCATCATGTCGGCCTCGCGGCCGGGCCGGAACGCCGCACCGGGGCGGCTCGTGCCCTTGACCTTGATCAGCGTGTCGATCGCGGTGCCGCGCTCGATCAGACAGCGATGCATCTCGGCATCCAGCTCGTCGATGGTTTGCCGGATGCGGGCGAGTGTCGCCGCATCTGCTTCGCTGGCAGAATTCTTTGTCACGGTCGGGGCCATCGTCGGATCGGCTCTGGGCGGGAAAAACAAGGACCGCCCGAGGCGGCCAAGGCGGCCGATTCATAGGCAAGCGCAAAGGCAAAATCAAAGAAAACATTGCGGATCGGCATCACCGCGGGAACCGCAAAGCCGGCGGTGCCGAGGCGAACGACGACCGAAAGCGCCTATCCGGGTGGCGCCAAGGCCGGCCGGAAGGCGGGCTGGTGGCGACGGCGGCTCCGCGCCGGCAGGCCCTGATAGACGAGCTTCGTCGCCTCGACGATCTGCACGCCGGCGAAGCCCGGCCACAGCATTTCGCCGGCCCGTTCCCAGGCGCGGCCGTTCTGGATCAGCAGCCGGCTGCTGAAGGGAGGTGCGAACAGGGCGCCGCTCCAGGCGGTCTCGCTGAATTCGGTATTGCGCAGCAGCGTCGCGAGCTGGCGGCGGCTGAAGGGTCGGCCATAGCCGAAGGGAGTGCGCTCGACCCGCGCCCAGATGCCGCGCCGGTTCGGCACGACGATGACGATCTTGCCGCCCGGCACCAGCACGCGCCAGAGCTCGCGCAATGTCTCGCGCGCGTTCGACGCGGTCTCAAGGCAGTGGATGACGAGGATGCGGTCGATCGACGAATCGGTAAGCGGCAATTCGTCGTCGGCGACGAGCGCGGCGAGATTGCCGCCCTCGGACGGCCAATTCATCACGCCCTGCGCCGCCGGCATGAAATTCAGCACGCGTTCCGCATGCGGCAGGAACGGCGCGAGATAGGGCGTCGCGTAACCGAGGCCGAGCACCCGGTCGCCGGTGACGCGCGGCCACAGCGCCGCCAGCTTGGCGCCGACGAGGCCCTGCGCCACGCCGCCAAGCCGCTCGGCATAGAAGCTGGCGAGGTCGAGCACGTCGGGCGTCAACGTCCGGCCCTGTTCCAAGCACGATCTCCCCTGTCGATGTCGGCGCGACGATGTTAGGTAACGATCCGAACCCACGCCACCCCATCCATACGCCCATATCGGAGATCGTCATGGCTCTCGCAATCTTCCAGTTCCCGTGTCTTTCCGACAATTACGGCGTTCTGATCCACGACGAGGCTTCTGGCCGCACCGCGGCGATCGACGCACCGGACGCAGCCGCCGTCAGCGCCGCCCTGGCCGAGAAGGGCTGGACGCTGACCGAAATCCTTACGACGCATCACCACCCCGACCACACGGACGGCAATCTGGCGCTGAAGCAGGCGACCGGCTGCACCATCAGCGGCCCGAGCTACGAGGCCGACACGATTCCCGGCATCGACCGCAAGCTGAGCGAAGGCGACGTCTATGATTTCGCCGGCCATCCCGTGAATGTGATCCACACGCCGGGCCACACGCTCGGCCACATCGCCTATTACCTGCCGCAGGACGGCGTCGCCTTCGTCGGCGACACCATGTTCGCGCTCGGCTGCGGCCGCGTGTTCGAGGGCACGCTCGACCAGATGTGGGGTTCGCTGCAGAAGCTCGCCGCCCTGCCGGACGAGACGGTAGTCTATTGCGGCCACGAATACACCGAATCGAATTTCCGCTTCGCCATGACCATCGACGGCAGCAACCCCGCCCTCGTCGCCCGCGGCGAGGAGATCCGCAAGCTGCGCGCCGCCGGCAAGCCGACCGTGCCGACGACGATCGCCGCCGAGAAGGCGACCAATCCCTATCTGCGCGCCGACGACCCGGCCGTGCGCGCCGCCCTGAACATGCCGACCGCGCCTGCCTCCGACGTCTTCGGCGCCATCCGCACCGCCAAGGACAATTTCAAGTGAGTTCGGCCGAGGAGATCATTGGCCTGCTCGGCCTCGAGCCGCATCCGGAGGGCGGCTATTATCGCCGCACCTTCGAGGACAGCGTCGCGCAGGACGGCCGGCCGGCCTCGACGGCGATCTACTACCTGCTCGCCGCCGGCATGAAGTCGCACTGGCACCGGATCGATGCGATCGAGGTCTGGCACTATTATGCCGGCGCGCCGATCGCGCTGTCGCTGTCGGAAGATGGCGGCGTCACGGAAACCCACCGCCTCGGCCCGGATCTTCTGGCCGGAGAGCGGCCGCAGGTCGTGGTTCCGACCGGCTGGTGGCAGGCGGCGGAGAGCCTCGGCGACTGGACGCTGGTCGGCTGCACAGTGGCGCCGGGCTTCCGTTTCGAGGGCTTCGAACTGGCGGCGCCGGAGTGGGCGCCGCTCGACCAGCCCGAGCGATACTGAGGGGAAAACCGCCATTCTTTACCGAGAGTGGCGAAGCGCCATCGCCAAATCAGAGATCGCCCGTTAAGGTGCTTGCGCCGTTGGGGCGACGGCTTGGGTCTGCGATCGGAGTGGGGGGATGACGTTGGTGCACCGCAGGAATAGGTCATGACGGCCCCAATCAAGAGCGTTCTCTTCGTCGACTATGACAGCCTCTACCTCAGCCTTCGCGCCCGGGACCCCGGCATGGCGCGGCGTTTCGCGCTGCGCCCCGGCGTCTGGCTCGATGCGGCGCTGCTATGCCGATCCGAAGCTGCTCGGCAAGGCGCGCGCCGCCTTTACCGGTCAGGGCTTCCAGATCGTCGATTGCCCGCCGCTGCCCGGCCGCGAGCGCAACTCGGCCGAGATCCACATGGTTCTCGACACGATCGACGCGCTGGCGCACCAGACCGGCTTCGAGGAATTCATCCTGCTGTCGGCGGATTCGGACCTGACGCCGGTGATCTTCCGGCTGCGCTCCTATAACCGCGCCACCTCGATCTACACGACGCTGACCACCTCGGCCGGCTACCGCGCCATCGCCGACGGCGCCATCGACGAGCAGGCCCTGATCGCGCTGCTGGCGCCCACTGCCGACGCCGAGACACCGGAAGCGACGGAAGACGCCGAAGAGGAAAACGCGCAGCGGCCGAATGGCGGCGAGCGCGACGGACTGGCGGGCCTCGCCCGCCGCATCCACCAGGCGACCAACGTCCCACTGTTCGCGCCGCGCGTGTATGGCGAACTCTTCCGTGCGCTGACGCGCGAAGTCGCCGAGAACGGCTATCACTTCCAGACCACGGCGGAGAACGTCGCCGCCCGGCTCTCGGCCAATGGCCGCAATGCCTCGCGCCGGCAGATCGCGTTCGTCGTCAAGGGCCTGGCTCTGAAGGGCCATGTCTTTTCGACCAGCGACAGCCCTGAAAAGCTCGCCGAGGCCTTCAAGGAGCAGGTGCTCTATCTCGCCCGCAACGCCGGCGTCGAGATCGACGAGGGCATGGAGACGCTGATCAGCACCTGGATCGTCGGCCGCGAGACCGGCAACGCAGCCGCCGATCCCGGCCGCCCCGGTCTTCGCGCCGCAGCCCGCGCCGACGCCTTCGGTTTCACCGGCGCCTGTTTCGCCTTCGCCCGTGTCGGCTTCCCGTCTGTCGGCGCAGCCGCTGGCCCAGCCGGCCGCTCCCCAGGCGGCGCCGCGCGAGGCACGCCCGATCAGCCTGCAGCCGATCTCGGCGACGATGCAGCCGCCGGCCCGGCCGATCCAGGTCCGCGCCATCGTCGAGCCGGCCCCGGAGCCCGGGGACGAGGCCACGGCGGCAGCCGCGCCGGTCGAGAAGGCGCCGCGCCCCGTCGTGCAGCCGGCCGCTGCGGTCGTCGCCACGCCGCCATCGCCGCCGCAGGCGGTGCTGCGCACGGAAGTGAAGGTCGAGGCGCCAGCCCCGGCGCCCGAACCGGCGCCGCGCCGGAGCCAGGTCGACCCGGAATCGCTTCTGGCGGAGATTTCCTCGCCCCAGCCGACCGCCCGTTCCAACATCGCGCCGCCGCGTGCGCGCGTCGCCCGCCCCGCCCAGCCGGAGCCGGTCGAGGAGCCGGCGTCGCGTCCGGCCCAGCCGCGGCCGGCGGCGCCGCGCAGCGGCACCGTCAATCCGATCGCCGTTCGTCCGCCCGCGCGCCGCAGCGCCGCCCCGGCCACCGCCGAGGACGAGGTCGACCGGCGCGATCCGATCGAGAGCTCGATCCTCGCCGCGATCGCCCAGGCGGTCGATGTCCTGGTTGATGATGGCAGCCAGACGGAAGCGCAGGCGCCCGCGGAGACCGAGCCGCGGCAGCCGCAGCGTTCGACCCCGCCACGGGCCCAGACCCGCGCACCCGCCCGGATTGCGGCGCAGCCGGAGCCCGCCGCCCCGCCGCAGAACCTCCTCCAGGAGGTCCCCGACGACGGCGACATCGGCGACGAGATCCAGCGCATCCTCGCCGCCTACAGCCAGAACCGGAAGCCCGGCCGCTGAGCGAACCCGGCGCGGGAAGGTTCCAGAAAAGAAAAGGCCGGTGCTCCGCACCGGCCTTTCTCGTATCAACCGCCCGCCCAAGCCGGAAGGCGGTCAGCCATTCTCCGCTCAGCCATTCGCCATGTACTGGCCGCCATTGATGGTCAGCACCGCGCCGGTCATGAAGGCCGAGGCGTCGGAGGCGAGATAGGTCACCAGCGCCGCGATCTCGTCGGCCTTGCCGATGCGACCGATGGGGATCTGGCCCAGAATGCCTTCCATCACCTTCGGCGGCACCGCCATCACCATGTCGGTGTCGACATAGCCCGGACAGACGCAGTTGACGGTGATGCCCTTGCGGGCGTTCTCGAGCGCCAAGGCCTTGGTGAAGCCGATGACGCCGGCCTTGGCCGTGGCGTAGTTGACCTGACCGAGCTGGCCCTACTGCGCGTTGATCGACGAGATGTTAACGATGCGGCCGAAGCCGCGCTCGCGCATGCCCTCGATCACGGGCCGGGTCATGGTGAACATCGAATCGAGATTGGTCCGCATCACGCTCGACCACTGCGCCTGGTCCATCTTGTGGAACCAGCCGTCGCGCGTGATGCCGGCATTGTTGACCAGGATGTCGATCGGCCCGACCGCCAGTTCGACCGCGCGGACGCCCGCTTCGCAGGCCTCCGCGTCGCTCACGTCCCACTGGAACACCGGAATGCCCGTCTCCGCCTGGAAGGCATGCGCCTTCTCGACATTGCCGGCGAAGCTGGCCGCCACCGTGTATCCGGCAGCCTGCAGACCCCTTGCGATGGCCGCGCCAATGCCGCGCGTGCCGCCGGTAACCAGGGCGACTTTCCCCATGTGTTCCTCCCTGAAGCGACCGGTTGAGTTCCGGTCCTCGATGAAATCCGCCGAAGCGTTAGCGCTCGACGGTCAGAGCAATTCCCATTCCACCACCGATGCAGAGCGTCGCCAGTCCCTTCTTGGCGTCGCGGCGGGCCATCTCGTGCAGCAGCGTGACGAGGATGCGGGCACCCGACGCGCCGATCGGGTGGCCGATGGCAATGGCGCCGCCATTGACGTTGACCTTCGAGGTGTCCCAGCCGAGGCCCTGGTTGACGGCGCAGGCCTGTGCCGCAAAGGCCTCGTTCGCCTCGATCAGGTCGAGGTCCTCGACCGACCAGCCGGCCTTCTGCAGCGCCTTCTTCGAGGCGGGGATCGGGCCGGTTCCCATCACGGCGGGATCGACGCCGGCCGTAGCCCAGGAGGCGATGCGCGCCAGCGGCGTGACGCCGCGCTTCGCCGCTTCCGCCGCCGTCATCAGCAGCAGCGCCGCGGCGCCGTCGTTGAGACCGGACGCATTGCCGGCCGTGACCGTGCCGTCCTTGGCAAAGGCCGGGCGCAGCTTGGCGGCCGCCTCCAGCGTCGCGCCGGCGCGGATATATTCGTCCTGGTCGACGATGATGTCGCCCTTGCGGGTCGAGATCGTGAAGGGCGTGATCTCGTCCTTGAACCGGCCGGCCTTCTGCGCCGCCTCGGCCTTGTTCTGCGAGGCGGTGGCGAAGGCGTCCTGCTGCTCGCGGCTGATCTGGAACTCGCGCGCGACGTTCTCGGCCGTGACGCCCATGTGGTAGCCGTTGAAGGCGTCCCACAGGCCGTCCTTGATCATGGTGTCGACCATGGCGAGGTCGCCCATCTTGGTGCCGGCGCGCAGATGCGCGGCATGCGGGGCGAGCGACATCGATTCCTGGCCGCCGGCGACGATGATCGAGGCGTCGCCGGTCGCGATCTGCTGCATGCCGAGCGCGACGGAGCGCAGGCCCGAGCCGCAGACCTGGTTGAGCCCCCAGGCGGTGGTCTCCTTCGGCAGGCCGGCCAGCATCGAGGCCTGGCGCGCCGGGTTCTGGCCCTGCGCGGCCGTCAGCACCTGGCCGAAGATCAGCTCGCTGACCGCCTCGGGTTCGGTCTTGCCCTGCTCCAGCACCGCCTTGACCACGGCGGCGCCGAGTTCATGGGCCGGCACGTTGGCGAAAGCGCCATTGAACGACCCGACCGCGGTGCGCGTGGCGGCGGCGATGACGATGTCGGTTTCTGAAGCCATGATGCTTTCCTCAATCAAACTGCGGCGACTGCCGGTTGAAACAATCAGAGCCTCGCGGAGGAAGGCTGTCAATCGAGGCTGACGCGGCGACATTGCTGCAATGCAGCGATTGCGCAGCATCGGCCTGACAATGCAGCGCACAAATCAATTTGGTGGATTCCGAGAAAGCTCCTATCGTGGTGCTTCTTGAGAGGCAGGTTGCAAGAAAACCGCGCAGAGGCGCGTCGCCCGGACAATCAGCAAGAGGGACGAGGGGAGCTGACATGACCAAGGAAAAAGAACCGACCACGATCAAGAAATATGCGAACCGCCGGCTCTACAACACCGGCACCTCGACCTATGTGACGCTCGAAGACCTCGCGAGCATGGTGAAGGCGGGCGAGGATTTCGTGGTTTTCGACGCCAAGTCGGGCGACGACATCACCCGTTCGGTGCTGACGCAGATCATCTTCGAGCAGGAGAACAAGGGGCAGAATCTGCTGCCGATCACCTTCCTGCGCCAGCTGATCCGCTTCTATGGCGATTCGATGCAGAACCTGGTTCCGACCTATCTCGACTTCACCATCGACAGCCTGACCCGCGACCAGGACAAGCTGCGCGGCCAGATGGCCAATGCCTTCGGCCCGGGCGCCTTCACGGCGATCGAGGACACGGTCCGCCGCAACACCGAGATGTTCGAGCAGGCGATGCGCATGTTCCTGCCCTTCAGCGGCGGACGCCCCGAGCCGACTCCGGCGCCGGAGCGCGGCAACGGCAAGGGCGAAGCGCGGCCCGAGGCGAAGCCGGCCGAGCGCGACGCCGGCGAGTTCGACATGCTGAAGCGCCAGCTCGACGAGATGCAGAAGAAGATCGAGAAGCTGGCCGAGAAGGGCTGAGCCCGCCAGCAAGGTCCATGCCCCCGTCCGGCCGCCCGCCCTGCGGCCGGCGCATGCGATCCTTGGAAAGCGATTCGTTGTAGAGCGCCCCGGCAATTCCTAAATGGATGCGGACCCTGGCCGGATCGCGAATGTTTCGCTGTCCTTCCCCCGGGCCGACGAGGCGTTGCGCTATGGCAAAGATCCGATTTGGCGACATTCTGGGCCGTGGAAAGGCGAACGCGGGGGACGATTCGGCCCGCGCCGAGACGGTTCGCCGCGACTTCTGGAAGACGCTTCGTTCGGCCGCGCGCCACATTCCCTTCGCCGAGGACGTGGCAGCCGCCTATTTTTGCGCCTTCGACAGCGCCACGCCGATTCGAGTGCGGGCGACGCTGATCGCGGCGCTGGCCTATTTCGTCCTGCCGATCGACGCCGTCCCCGACTTTCTGGTCGGCATAGGCTTCGCCGACGACGCCACCGTGCTGATGACGGCCCTGACGCTGCTGCGCGCTCATCTGAAGCCGGCCCACTACGAGGCCGCGAAGCGGGCGCTCGCCGCGGAAGCGGCGGCCTGAGCGGCTCGACGCCCGGCTTCAGCGCGCCGTCCGGCCGCCGAGGCCACACTCTCGCCCCATTGGCCGCACCTTCTTCTCATTCGACTGTCTGGCCGGCATACGACACGGTGTGGTTCATGAATTGTTAACGGAACCCGCGCAGTTTTGAGGCAATTGTTCGGGTGACGGATCCACCCGCCCGATCGTTTTCTGGCAAATTTGGTGGGAAGAATATGAACGGAAAAAGGATCGCAACGGCAGCGCTCCTCATGGGTGCCGTGTTCGGCTTCGCGGGAACTGCGGCGGCGCAGACCCCGAAACGCATCGGCACCTTCAAGGACTGGAGCTCCTACGCCTATTCCGATTCGCGTGGGAAGGTCTGCTATGCGGCCTCGCAGCCGAAGACGCAGGCGCCGCAGGGACTGAACCGCGACCCCGCCTATTTCATGGTGACGGCGCGTCCGGCGGAGAATGTCCGCAGCGAAGTTTCCGTCATCATCGGATACCCGTTCAAGGAAGGCTCGAAGCTGACGGTCGACATCGACGGCCAGAAGTTCTCGATGTTCACCAAGGACGACGGCGCCTGGATCGAGAACGCGGCGCAGGAGACGGCGCTGATCGCGGCCCTGAAGAAGGGGCATTCGATGTCCGTCAGCGGCACGTCGCGCCGCGGCACGCAGACGACCGACAGCTACTCGCTCTCCGGCATCTCGGCCTCGCTCGACGCGCTCGCCAAGAACTGCCCTTGATGACGCCCGGCCCGCAATGCGCGGGCAAGCAGACACGTTTCGAATGGCCGGGCTCGTCCCGGCCATTTTCGTTTCAGGCGGAGGTCGGCTCGACCGCGCGAAGCGCGGCCCGCAGCGGCGCCAGGTATTCGACCGGCCTGAGCCGGTCACGCAGCACCTCCGGCCGGGCGAGCGGCGCATGAAGCTTGGTCCAGCGCGCGAGACTGGCGGGATCGCGGACCTCCGCCCAGTCGTCCACGATGACCACCGGTAGCCCGGCGAAGAGCGGATCGAGCGGCGATGTCCGCGTGATGACGATCGAACCCAGCATCAGCGCCTCCCAGGTACGGTGGCAGTCGAGGCCGTGGCCGATCGCGCTCAGGACGAAGGGATGGCGCGCATAGCCCCGCCAGATCGCCGCCTGCGACACGCGCTTGCGCTGCATGACGACATGCGGGCAACCGGCCAACTCGCGGAGCAGCGCCCGC
>JAFKJZ010000535.1:0-1421 GCA_017305815.1 Hyphomicrobiales bacterium | reverse complement strand
GGGAAGTGCCGGATGCGCGGATCGCCGCCGCCGACATAATTCTGGGTCGCCCAGGCAACCAGGTGCGGCGATGCGAGCAGGCGTTCCACCGTTTCGCGCGCGAGTTCCGACGGCACCGACAGGTCGCCGTCCGTCGTCACCAGCACAAAGGGCTCCATGATGGTCGGCAGCGCCTCGCGGACGAAATGATCGAGGTCGCAGGGTTGGCCGTTCCGCGCCGTCGTGCCGAGCCGCACCCAGACCAGTCCGCGGGCGCCGGCATAGTGCGTGCGGAAGAATCCCGCCGGCTGAACGGCCTCCGTCGGGTCGAACCAATAGTTCGCAGGTCCTGCAACATCGCAGAACTGTGCTATCCCCTTCGACCAGAGGCAGTCGAGCGGCCCGTCGCCCGCCCTTGGCGGCGAGAAGGTCGTTTCGGTGATCCAGCGTCGGATGGCGCTTCGGCTCATGGGTATTTCCAGCTGCGACCCGAACGATTCGGGGCGGCGAAAGCTAGCAGTCACCGCCACCGGGGCAAGTCTGCGGGCGCTGCTTGATTGACTCCGGCCGCCCATCCGCGCTAAAAGCCGCCAAATTCTCGCGAAGAGGTAACCTCTGAGCCGCCGACCGGGACCCGATCCCGGAGGTCAACGTCCGCCAGCGCGTCGCGCCCGCGGGCGCTGAACGTCTTTGGAATTTCGGCGGATCGGAACGATCCCTTCGAGGAAAGCGGAACCGATGTTCGACAATCTGTCAGAGCGCCTTTCAGGCATTTTCGACAAGCTCACCCGGCGCGGCGCGCTGACGGAGAGCGATGTCAACGAGGCGATGCGCGAAGTTCGCCGCGCGCTGATCGAGGCCGACGTGGCGCTCGACGTCGTCCGCTCCTTCACCGACAAGGTGCGCTCGCGCGCCGTCGGCGCCGACGTCATTCGCTCGGTCACGCCCGGCCAGATGGTCGTCAAGATCGTCCACGACCAGCTCGTCGAGATGCTGGGCGCCGAGGCCGAGCCGATCGACCTCAACGCCCCCGCCCCGGTCGCCATCATGATGGTCGGCCTGCAGGGCTCGGGCAAGACGACCTCGACCGCCAAGATCGCCCGCCGCCTGACGCTGCAGCAGAAGCGCAAGGTGCTGATGGCGTCGCTCGACGTGCGCCGCCCCGCCGCGCAGGAGCAGTTGCGCGTGCTCGGCGAGCAGAACGGCATCGACACGCTGCCGATCGTCGCCGGCCAGTCGCCGACCGACATCGCCACCCGCACGCTGCAGGCCGCCCGTCTCGGCGGTTATGACGTCGTCATCCTCGACACCGCCGGCCGCACGCATATCGACGAGCCGCTGATGGTCGAGATGGCCGACATCAAGGCCATCGCCAAGCCGCACGAGATCCTGCTCGTCGCCGACAGCCTGACCGGCCAGGACGCCGTCAACCTCGCCCGCTC
>JAFKJZ010000534.1 GCA_017305815.1 Hyphomicrobiales bacterium | reverse complement strand
GCTATGGGTATCGGTGGTCTCCGCCTTCAGAAGCTTAGCGCGGCTCGCTTCGATGGGCTTTGCCTGTTCCGTCGTTGCGCTCATGGCCGGGTGAGTCTTTCCATAAAGTTGACTTTCTCGCCTTGGTATAGCTCAGAACTTTGCTGTCAAGCTGGCTCGGATGGTTCTGCCCGGCGAAGGCATCAATCCGAGGGTGAGCGCGTCCATGTAGTAGGCGTCCGTCAGGTTATCGACGGCCGCGTCCACCGTGACGTGCTCGTTCACCTTGTAGGAGGCGAACAGGTCGACCAGCGTGTACTTGTCCCAGTTGATGACGGTGGTGTAGCCGCCGGTGTCGGCGTTGGTGGTCGTGGTGCCACGGTCGCCCATGTAGGTGAGCCTCCCGCCGACCTCGAGGTCGCCGTCGAGGAAGCGCACGCCGGCCGTGACCGTGCCGCTCTTCTTCGGTGGAACATGCAGCTGTGCATAGCCGTTCTGGACACCTGCGGGGCGGCAGGCCAGTTGGCCGCCGGTCTCATAGGCGCAGAACTCGATCTGGTCGTAGTAGGTGCCGGACAACTCGGCGAAGGCCCAGCCGACATCGTAGCCGATATTGCCTTCCCAGCCGACGAACCGGGCGCCGGGGATGTTCCGGACCGTGACGGCCGGATAGTTGGTGCGCGTCAGGTAGTCGTCGACCTTGTTGTCGAAGTGCGAGATTTTCAGGCGCAGCTTGTCGCCGGCGGTCAGGACGTCGTCGCGCAGCACGTTGAAGCCGAACTCGGTGTTCTTGGCGTGCTCCGGCTTCACCGCCGTCAGCGGATCGACGTTGAACGAGAAGCCGGTTGTCGATTCGAACAGGCTCGGCGCGCGGATGGCTTCCGCATAGCGGGCATAGAACTCGATGCCGTGGATCGGCTCGATCGTCGCCGCGATGATCGGCGCGAAGCCGTCATTGACCTCGTGATTGTGCAGCGTCGAGCCATAGTTGGATCCGTTGTCGTAGGACTCGGTCCAGGTGTAGCGGAGCGACGAGTCGAACTTCAGCCACTGGGTCGGGTTCCAGGTGCTTGCAACGAAGCCGCTCGCCTCCTGGCGCCAGCCGTCGCGCGAGGCGAGCCGGTCGTTGGAATCGATGTTCACGACGCCGGACGGCGGCGCGATGGTTTCGTAGATGTACGAGCCGCCGGCCGCGACCTCGACCTTGCCGGCCGCCGTCTCGAAGGTGGAGGTGTTGACCGCGTCGGTGCCGTAGCGCTTGGCGACGTCCCAATAGCCCTGCGGCACATCCAGGGTGGTGCCGTTGCTGAAGCTGAAAGCGTAGGGCGTGCGGATATGGGTCTCGGTATCCGTCATCCAGACATTGGCCTTGAAGTCGATCCACGGGTTCTCGGGATCGTACTTGTAGCCGGCGCGATAGGTGTTGACGGCGACGTCGCTCAACTCGGCCTGGGTGGCGCCGTCGAAGCGGAGGATCACCGAGGGCATCATCTCGCCGAAATTGCTCTCGTAGCGCATGAAGCTGGCGTCGAAGACGTGGCCGCCATCCAGCTCCAGCTTCGCCTTGGCGAGATACGAGGTGTTGTCCTGCGAGGTGTTCAGAACCTCCTCGCCGCCGCGATAGCGGTTGAGGGCGTTGAGCGAGATCGTCGTGTATTCGGTGACGCGGTCGACCGGGATGCGCGGCGGTGCGGCGGGCGTGATCTCGGTCGTCTCGGTGATCGTCACTTCCGGCGTGCGGCCATTGGTGCCGGCGAAATAGTTGCCGTTCTTGCGGCGCGAATAGCCGGCGACGAACTCGACCGTGTCGTTGCGTGCGGCGAACGAGACGCTGCCGGCGCCGGAGGTCGGCAGCAGGGTCGCCGGCCGGTCCATGCCATAGGCGCTGCCCGTGATGGGCTCGGTCGGCACCGTCTGGATCACGCAGTTCCAGTCGCAGCCGGTGCGGTAGCGGCCGAAGCCGGTCGTGGCATAGCCGCCCGGCGTGCCGACCGGCGGCGGGCTCGCCGTATTGGTCATCAGGCTGCCCTTGACGCGCACGCCCCAGGCCTTGTCGCCGACGATGATGTCGTCGGCGTTGATTGTCTCCATCCGTACGATGCCGCCCGTCGCGCCGACGCCGTAGACGCCGGCCGAAGGACCCTTCTCGACCACCACCCCGCCGATGAAATCGGGATCGACATAGTTGCGCGAGGCGACGCCGGAATAGCCGCGATAGACGGTGTTCTGCTGTTGCGTGCCGTCGACGACGACGGGGACGCGGCCGAAGCCCTGCATGCCGCGCACGTTGACGTCGATGGCGCCGCTGTTGCGGTTGTCGCCGGTCAGCACGCCCGGCATGCCCTTCAGGAAGTCGCCGACCGAGGAGCCGCGGAAGCGTTCGATCTGGCGTGCGGACACGAATTCGACGCTCTGCGCCACCTCATATTTCGCGTCCGGGTTGGCGAGGCCGCCGAGCCCGCCATAGCTGGCGTTTCCAACGGTCACGTCGATGGTGTTGAGCACGGTCGAGCCATCCGTGCTGGGGCCGACGCCTGGCGATCCGGCCGCGCCGATCGCCACGGTGCCGGCATTCGGAAACGAGTAGACCAGGCCGGAGCCGGAGAGGAGGCGCGCGAGCGCCTCGTCGCGGGTGGCGCGGCCGGTCAGGCCCGGCGAGGTCTTGCCGGCGGCCGAGGCGGCCAGATAGGTCACCTGCAGGCCGGACTGGCGGCCGAACGCCGCCAGCGCCTGGCTGAGCGGGCCGGCCGGAATCCTGAAATCGACGGCCTGCGCTGCCTGGGCCAGGGCCGCGGGAGCCATCGCCGTCCCGGCGCCGATCGTCGTCGTCAGCAACAGCGTTGCGACCAGCGCCCGGCGCGCGGTTCGTCCGCGCGCCGTATTCCCCGAATTCCGCATCATGGCTCGGCAATTCCCGTTGTTTGCATATGAGCGGGATGCCGTGCCTGAATGCTGGGTAGTGCCGTCCCGAAGCCTGTTACAATCGGGACGCCGGAATTTTCTCTCGGGCGCGCGATTTTTTCGGCCGCGCGCGATTGGCGCATGCCGGCCCGCCGATCCGCGCCGCGCGGGAGCGGTCGCATCGTGCCGATGGCAGGCAGGACTCGGGAGCGGACGCACGTCGAGGGAAACCTTGTTTCAGGGCGACCCGACCTATGGGAAGCCGGATCGCCCTGCCTCGGGGGAGGAACGGGGTGTCTGGGGCCCGGCTGTTCCCGCTGCTTGCCTGCGGGCGGAATGCCGGGCGTGAAAACCTGGGTTGTTCCGTCCCCGTGATGGATACAAACGGGCCGACGGAATTTTCTCCCGCCGGCACGTTTTTCGGGGGACCGGATGCCTAGAACTTCGCCGTCAGCCCGGCGCGCACCGTCCGGCCAGGCGACGGGATCGGGCCGGTCGACATGGCGTCCATGTAGTAGCGGTCGCCGATGTTCTCGGCGCTGAAGTCGAGCGTAACGTCCTTGCTCACCTTGTAGCTGCCGAACACGTCGACGATCGTCGACTTGTTCCAGACGGTCGGCGGGTTCACCGCGCCGGTCACAAGTCCGTAGCCGCCGAGGCGCTCGCCGAAGGAATAGACACGCGTGCCGATCTCCAGCCGCTCGTCGAACAGGCGCGCACCCACCGTCACGGTGCCCGAATATTTCGGCGGGACGTTCATGATGCCGTAGTCGCCGGCGGCCGCCGCGTTGCCGCAGACTCCGTTGCTGCCGCAGAATTCGATGTCGTCGTACTTCGTGAAACCGGCCTCGACGAAGAACTTGCCGGTATCGTAGCGCGCGGAAAGCTCGTAGCCGCGGAACTCGGCCTGGTCGATGTTGGACCAGGTGTAAGTCGAATAGGGCGCGCGGACGCGGACGATGTAGTCGTCGTAATTGTTGTCGAAATAGACGGCCTTGAAGCGAAGGGCGTCACCGGCGGTGAACACGCTGTCCCGCTTCACGTTGAAGCCGAATTCGACGTTCTTGGAGATTTCGGGTTGCAGGTCCGGGTTCTGGACGATGGCGCCGATGCCGATCACCGACCATTCGCGCAGGCTCGGCGGCCGCCAGCCCTCCGTATAGGAGGCGAAGAGCTGCAGGCCGTCGAGTGGCATCACCGTGACCGTGGCCGAAGGATTGATGCGGGAACCGCTGCCGGTCGGGAGGGCGGAAAGGCCCTCGCTCGTCCCCTTCGCCTCGTAGCTGTCGTAGCGGAGGCCGCCCTCCAGCCGCAGCCAGTCCGTCACGTCGAGCCGGGTCTGGTTGAAGGCGCTCCAGAGCAGGCGGTCGCCATTGGGGTTCGAGTTGATATAGATCGGCACGTCCGGCGCCGAGGGGGAGTAGACGCGGGTCTCGCTTTCACGGGCGCGCTCCTCGACGAATTCGAGGCCGTTGTTGAGGGTCAGGAGGCCGAGGCCCGTCTCGAGGGTCGTGCGGTTCGAGACATCGCCGCCATAGGTCCGCACATGCGTCCTGCCGTCGGCGCCCAGGCCATAGGTATTCGAGCGCAGCGTCTGGCTGAAGGTGTCGATATCGGTGGCCCAGAGATTGGCCGTCACGTTGACGTAGTCATTATCGGCCGGATCATACTGGTACGTAGACCGGAAGGTGTTGGTCGTCGTCTCGCTGAGGCCTTTCTGCGTCGCCGGAAGCGGAAAGGTGGGGCTGGTCGCGAAGCCGAGAAGGGTCTCGTCGTTCTCGCCATACTGGTTGTTGTAATAGGTGTATCCCAGCTCCAGCGAATGACCGTCGCCCCATTTCACCTTGCCCTTGGTAAGAAAGGTCGTCGTGTCCTGCGAGGTGTTGAGAACCTCGTCGCCGGGACCGAAGGGCGAGAACTTCTTGTCCGTCGGGAATTTCGAGCCGTTTCGGCTGGTGTCGAAGGTCGCGGCGCCGTTCTTGCCGGCGAAGTAGTTGCCCTGCTGGCGACGCGCGAGGGCGGCGACGAACTCGTAATTGTCCTCGACCAGGCCGGCGGCGATGTTGCCGCTCCAGGCATCGCCGTTGAATCCGGGCGGGCCGTTGCGGATTGTCTCCGTTCCCTCCGTCGGAGGGCTTTGCGTGTTGGTGCCGAGGCTGCCGCGCAGGCGGGCGCCATAGGTCTGGCCTTCCTTGACGATGTCGCGCGCGTCGATCGTCCGCATGTTGACGACGCCACCCATCGCGCCGGTGCCGCCCGCGCCGCTATAGGGGCCCTTGTTGATGTCGACGCCGGCCAGCAGGTCCGGATCGACATAGACCTCGTTGCGGCTGCCGCGATAGCCGCGATAGGAGCCGTTGGTCTGGCGCGTGCCGTCGACCATGACGTTGACGCGGCTCTGGCCCTGCAGGCCGCGAATGTTCAAATCCATCGAGGCGCCGACGCGATTGCCGACGGCGTTGACGCCGGGCGTATTGCGGAAGATGTCGCCGACCGAGGTCGGCGGCGTGCGCTGGATCTGTGCTTCCGAGATGTGAGCGATAGAGCCGGGCGAGGCGAAGGGAAGATCCGACGCCGCCATCGTGCCGCCCGCCGTCACGTCGATGACGTCGAGGACCGTGGTGCCGTCCGCCGGCCGGTTCCGGCCACCAGTCGCTGCAGCGCCTGCGCTGGCGTCATCGTGCCGACGACGGCGGCAGAATTCTTGCCGCGCGCCAGCGCCGAGGAATAGCTGATCTGCCAGCCGGTGACGCCGATGAAGGCGTTGACGGCGGCGGAAAGCGGTTGCGCGGGAATGGAGAAGGCGACGGCCTGGTTGGCGGCGTTCGCCGGTGCCGGCTGGGCCAGCGCGGGCTGGGCGGCAAGGCTCGTCGTCACGGCAAGCAGGGCGGAGGTGACGAGCAGCGAGGCCAGCCGGCGTTTCGTGCGCAGTCCCGCCTGTGCGCTCGCCCCGGTCCCGGTGGTCAACATCCCGTTCGTCATGCCGCAAAGCCCCTTTTCCAGATCGAAGAGGCCGTCCGGCGTCGTGCTGAAATCGCCCTCTCACACATCCGACGTTCGGGGTGGGCGAAACCGGAAAAGAAAAGTTGAATATTCAGCGAAGGATTAGAATACCACCGGGCAGGGTCGTGACGTCGACGCCGGCGGCGGCGGCGAGCGAACGCAGCGCGCCGTCGATGTCGGTGGTGCGGTAATTGCCGCTGACGCGGAAGTCTTCCGCGAGGCCAGTAGTGACGACGACCGGGGCGCTGCGGTAGCGGCGCAGTTCGGCGAGCACGGTCTCGAAGGGCTGGTCGTCGAAGACGATGCGTCCCTGTCGCCAGGCGAGCGCCGTCACCGGATCGGCCGGCTCGACGGCGGAAAGGGCGTTGGCGCTGGCGACAACCTGCTGGCCCGGCTCCAGCGTCGCCTGCGCGGCCTCATCGACGACGAGGCGGACCTCGACGCGGCCGCGTTCGAGGATGACGGTATCGCGCGTCCCGTCTTCGCGGACGGAGAACGCCGTGCCCTTCACTTCGACGGCGCCGAACCTTCCGGCGACGCGGAACGGATGGGCCGGGTCATGCCGAACGTCGAAGAAGGCCTCGCCCTGCAGCAGACGTACGTTGCGCCGTCCGTTCTCGAAATCGAGCGCCACCGCCGAGGCCGTGTTGAGGATCATGCTCGACCCGTCGGGCAGCGCGATGGTGGCGCGATCGCCGACGGCGGTGACGTAGTCGGCCTGCCAGCGGAGTATAAGCGCCGGCGCCTGCCAGACGCCGATCGCGAGCAGCAGCATGGCGGCGATGGCGCCGAGCCGGACGGGGAGCTTTCGCGATGGACGCGCATGCGGGCGGGGCTCGACGGCACGGCGGGCGCTCGCTGCCGCCGGCGTTGCGACCGGCAGACTGCGCACGGCGCCGAGGAAGGCGGGGGATCCCCAGATCGCCTCGAGATCGTCAAATGCCTCGGCATGGCGCGGGTTCTGCCGCAGCCAGGCGGCGAATTCGGCCTCGCCGGCATCCTCCGGCGTGGCGTTGCGCAGCCGCGTGAACCAGTCGAGCGCCTCGTCGGCGATGCGATCGGATGCGATCTTGTCCGTCCCTTCCGGGATCGGCGAGGCATCGTCCATCGAGCGTTCTCGTCCCACGCAACTCATCCGATCGTCCGGGCCTTCGGGTCTTTATAGAGTTGACGTCCGGCAGTCTGGAATTCGGCAAAAATAGTTTTCCGGCTCCGGAGGGGACGTCGCGGGGAGGGGATCAACGCCGGTCGCTCCGTGCCAGCGCGTCGCGGCAATGCGCCATGGCGAGCTTCAAATCATTGAAGACGGTGCGTTCGGAAACGCCGAGATGCTGCGCGATCCGCGCGTTGGTCCATTCCTCCATCCGGCTCAGCACAACCACCTGCTGCGCCCGTTCCGGCAAGGTGGCGAGCGCCGCCTGGAACAGTCGCAGCCGCTCGCGCTCGATCAGTTCGGCTTCCAGCGACGGCGTATCGGCGGGAATGTTCTCCAGCGCCTCGTCGCTCAGCCCATCCGTCTCGACGCGCGACCGCGTCTTGCGGCGGCGCAGATAGTCGAGCGCCAAATTGCGCGCCGTCTGGTGCAGGAACGCCTCGACATGCTCGATCGGACCCGCCTCGATCGCCTTGTGCGCCCGCACATAGGTCTCCTGCGCCAGGTCCTCGGCGATCTGCGGATCGCGCACGATCCGCATCACGCTCCAGGTCAAGGAACGGCGATGCAGTTGAAATGCGTCGTGGAGGAGAGGCGGCATGAAACGGAGTGGCGCGGGGCAAGAGCAGGCTCGCGCATCGTCGATACGGCGAGTGGGGGCTACCTGCGGCGTCCAATAGTCCAGAGAAAAAGATCACGCAACGTCAATGATTTAGACTGTCTCTAGACTGTGTTCCGGTCGTTTCTGTCAGATCGGCGAGATCACCGTCAGGAAGGACGAGGCCTGGCGGACGCGGCCGCCTGCCGGCAGGACGACCGCTTCCAGCGCCCGGCGCGGGTCGCTCAGGTCGAACAGGCCGCTCACCCTCTGGGTGCCGACGAACGGGTCGGCGATGACGATCCGGCCGGGCACCCAGCGACCGATCCTCGCCACCAGCGCCGCGACGGGCTCGCGCTCGGCGAGGATCAGCTTGTCGCGCCAGCTGCCGATCTGGCCCGGTTCGCGCCGGCCGCGCTCGACGAGCTGGGCGGCGGCGTCGAAGCTCATCCAGTCGCCGGCCGCGAGATCGAGCGAAGGGATGGCCGGCCTGTCGATACGCGTCTCGACCTCGCCGGTGTCGACCGAGACGCTGACGATGCCGGCATCGCTCGTGATGTCGAAGGCGGCCTGCTGCGCGATCGCGGCGATCGGCCCGCTCTTGACCTGGAACGGGCGCCCGGAATCCGCGGCGACGGCGAAGAACGACATGCCCTGGAGCAGCGCGACGTCGCGCGTCGCCCCGTTGAAGGCGATCGAGATCGCGGTGTCGGGGCCGAGCGTCGCCTCGCTGCCGTCGGGGAGGGGAACGCGGCGGATCTCGCCCTTTTCGGTGACGTAGTCGGCGCGGGCGCGCAGGATCGCGTCCGGACCAAGCAGCGAGCCGGCCGTCAGCGCGCCGAGGCCAACCGCGCCGGCCAGCATGAAGTTGCGCCGCGAGGGCGCACCGCCGCGACGGCGCGCGGCCTTCGCCTGCTCGGTCAGCACCTGGCCGCTCATGCCGTGCACGTCGACGACCTGGGTCCAGACATGCTCATGCTGCGGGCTGCGCGCCCGCCAGGCGCGGACCATCTTGATCGCCACCGGATTGTCGGGAGCGGCCTGCAGGCGGATCACCAGATCGATGGCCTCGTCGAGCAGCCGATCCGTCTCCGGCGTCAAGTCGCGCATGCTGCCCCTCCCGCGATCGGGCGGCCCGGCGGCCGCCTCCTGTCGTTCTCGCCCTCTATTACCCTTGGCGCGGGTGATTTTTCTCTCGCGGGCGGAATTTTCGCTCAAAGGCTCCCGGTGCGCAGCACGATGTGGCGGTAGGCCTCGCGGATCAGCGCCCAGGTCCGGGTCGTCGACAGGCCGAGCTCCTGGCCGATGGCGGCGATGGTCTGTCCGCCGAGGCGGTGGCGTTCGAAGGCGAGCCGCGTCCGCTCGGGCAGTTCCGCCAGCGCCGCCTCGACCTGGCGCAGCCGCTGGCGGTCATGGACCACTACCTCGGGCGAAGGCGTCGGATCGGCGACCTGGGTCAGGATGACGTCGGCGACGTCGACGATCCCCGACCGGCGCATGCGCTGGACATGGTTGATGCTGAGATTGCGCGAGACCTGGTGCAGATAGGCGCGGGGATTGTGGTTCAGCGTGCCGTCCTGCGGCGGCGAGGCCAGCACGCGCAGGAACGTGTCCGGCGTGATGTCGGCGGCCGTTTCCTCGGTCAGTCCGCGCCGCCGGAGCGCCCGCGTGATCTCCTTGGCATGGCGCCGGAACAGGCTCTGTATGTCCCAGGACATGCGCTACCACCCGCCGCCGCGGCGCTGCAGCCGTTCGAGCGAGGCGGCCACCCGGTCCGGCCGTTGCAGCCGGCGGCCGGCGCGCGCGATCGGCGCCGTCACGATCGGCGGATGCCAGTGGCGCAGGCGGATCGGCGCGGGATTTTCCGGGCTGTCGGTCGTGAACGTCGCGGTCATGGGGCTGCACAGGTGAGAGATGAAGCTCGCGCGCCTGCGAAACGGCGAGTGGGTTCAACCTGCTGCCCGGATAGGCCGAATAGAAAAGCGTTGCAACAACAATGATTTAGAGGGTTTCTAACTGGCCTCTCGCGGATGTCGGCCGTGTCAGGGCTTGGGTCGGCCGATATGGGATGGCTTACCCCATGTGGTCTGACCGGTTGCCGCTCGCCGCGGCGGGCCGCCGACCTAACAAACGCACCTGCATCGGGACAGGCCTGGAGAGGGGCGCGGAGAGCGGCTCGGCCGGTTTCGACCTGGGGTTGCCGAGGATTTGGGCACGGCCGGAATCCAGTGGAACCGTCCTGGCGCGCCTGACCAGTTTGATCACATCGGTCAGACCAAAAAGCAGGCAGACGGGAACGCGATCCTGCCTCGCGAGAGGATCGGCGGGGCACCGGGTCGTTCGCTGCTGACGAAGCGCTTTCCTATAGTGATGTATAATCAAGTCGGAAAATGCGATGGGTTCGCTCGGGTAATCCGACGTTGTTCCTATTGATGTTTTTGTATCGATCGTAAAATTTTGATCGATTGTCGATTTCAAAGATAACGAATGCGTACTCTATTTTATTGATCACATTGTGATCAGCTGATTTCAGCGAAGAATGGTCACGTATATGGCCGTTATTTGAGAAATTTTGTTCGGTATAGGCAATACTGCCCGAAATTTCGGCGTGTCCGACTCTTGGGCAAATTGCGCCGAAAATTTGTCATTGTCGGTTCGCGCGGGTGCCGCGAGGATACTTGGGCACTCGCAGTGGTCAGACCAGTTCTGCGGTGTTCCTCCCATCTCAAGGAGACTAGCGTGCAGACCTTCCCTCATACCTCCATCGGCATGACGAAACGTCTGCCGGACGGCCAACGTCTGTCCGACGGCCATGGCGCCGCGCGGAACCGCTGGCTGCGCAAGACGCCGCTGAAGAGCCTTTTCGCCGGCTTGGTCGGCGCCTTCATGGTCACCACCATTCTCGGCACGGTCGGCGCTTCGGCGCAGGACGCCAAGACCACGCTCGTGGTCGCCGCGCCGCGCACGCCGGAATCGCTCGACCAGGAATATCCGCCGACCGAGGCCGGCCATGAGGTGCGCCGCAACGTGTTCGAGCGCCTGCTGACCTACAAGCAGAAGCAGGGCGAGGACGGCGTCTTCTACGAGGACTTCGACACCATCGACGGCGCGCTCGCCGAGACGTGGGAAGTCTCCGAGGATCGCAAGTCGATCACCTTCCACCTGCGCAAGGGCGTCAAGTCGGCGCTCGGCAACGAGCTCAACGCCGATACGGTGATGTGGTCGTTCCTGCGCGGCTGGAACATGAAGTCGAACTTCCACTGGTACATGACGCAGATCTTCAAGATCGAGGATTTCGACAGCGCTTTCCAGAAGGTCGACGACTACACCGTCAAGGTCACGCTGCCGAACGCCTCGCCGCTGATCGAGCGGATCTGGATCAACAGCGATCTCGGCATTCTCGACGCCGTCGAGGTCAAGAAGCACCTGACAGACGCCGATCCGTGGGCGGCGACCTGGCTCGCCACCAATACGGCCGCCTTCGGCCCATATTTCATCAGCAAGTACAAGCCCGGCCAGGAAGTCGTCTACGACGCCAACCCGAACTACTTCCGCGGCGAGCCCAAGCTGAAGCGCGTCATCCTGCGCGAGATGCCGACCTCCGCCAACCGCGTCGCGGCCATCCAGGCCGGCTCGGTCGACGTCGCCGAATACCTGCTGCCGCGCGAACTGGCGCTGCTGGAGAAGGCGCCGGGCGTCAAGGTCGAGAAGGTGTTCGGCAATTTCATCCATCGCGTCGAGATGAACAACGCGATGCCGCCCTTCGACAACGTCAAGGTTCGCCAGGCGCTGAACTACCTGGTGCCGCGCGACGAGATCCTGAAGAGCGTCTACTTCAACACCGCGCGCTTCACCAAGAGCCCGATCTCGGAGATCTATCCGGGATTCACGGATGAATACTTCGCCTTCTCGAACGATCCGGCCAAGGCCAAGGCGCTGCTCGCCGAGGCCGGTCTGCCGGACGGGTTCAAGACCCAGCTCGCCTATCGCACCGGCGACCAGCTTGAAGAAGAAATGGCGGTCATCCTGAAGTCGGCCTTCGCCAAGGCCGGCGTCGAGGTCGAACTGTTGAAGCTGCCGGCCTCGACCCTGGTCGAGCGCTACACCAAGGGCGAAGTGCCGATGTACTTCTTCCGCGACATGGCGATCGTCCCCGACGCCGCCTACGTCGCCAATCTCTGGCTGAACAGCGCCTCGGCGATCAATTACTCCAAGTTCAAGAGCGCCGAGGTCGACCAGCTGATCGACAACGGCCTGAAGAGCACGGACGAGCCGAAGCGCCTCGCGCTACTCCTGGTACACGCCGAACGGCAACGCCTTCTTCGACCTCTCGAAAGAGTAGTCGCCGTCGCGGCCTCGCCCTCCGGGCGGGGCCGCATCTCCTTCTCCGGGTACGAAGACAGGAAAGACCCCCGATGACCCTGGCCGTTGCCAATCTTGGCGTCTACTGGCGGGCGATACCCCGGCCGTTGCGCATCATCACCAGCCGGCTCGCCATGCTGGTGCCGCAGATGTTCGGCGTCATGATGGTGACGTTCCTGCTGGTGCGGCTGCTGCCAGGCGATCCCGCGCTGCTGCTGCTCGGCAACATGGCGACGCCCGAGACGATCGCCGCCTTCCGCGAGAAGCTGGGCCTGCACCTGCCGCTCTGGGAGCAGTTCATCCACTATATCGGCAACGCGCTGCATGGCGACCTTGGCGTCTCCATCCTCACCTCCAATCCCGTCGTCACCGATCTCATGGAACGCGCGCCGGCCACGCTGGAGCTGATCGGCTACGCCATGCTGCTGACGATCCTGATCGGCGTGACGCTGGCGGTCATCTCGGTGGTCAAGGCCGGCGGAGTCGTCGATATCGGCAGCCGCGTCTATGGCCTCGCCGCCGGCGCCATCCCCGATTTCTGGGTCGGCCTGCTGCTGATCTACTTCTTCTTCTTCATCCTCGGCTGGGCCCCGGCGCCCTTTGGCCGGATCGACACCTTCGTGTCGCCGCCGGACACGATCACGGGCTTCTACACGATCGACAGCCTGCTCGCCGGCGATCTCAACGCCTTCTTCTCCTCGGTCGGGCGCCTGATCCTGCCGGTGCTGACGCTTGCCATCGTCAATGCCGGCGCGCTGATGAAGATGACCAAGACGACGTTCGCCGACATCTATCGCAGCGACTTCATCCGCCATGCCCGCGCCTCGGGCCTGCCGGAACGCACCATCCGGCGGATCGCGCTCCGCAACAGCCTGCCGCCGATCATCACCCTCGTCGGCTTCATGTTCGGCTTCCTGCTCGGCGCCGCCGTGCTGGTCGAGACGATCTTCGCCTGGGGTGGGCTCGGCCAGTATGCCGTCCAGTCGGTCGTGAACAGCGACTATCCGGCCCTGCAGGGCTTCGTGGTCGTCGCCGCCGCCTTCATCCTGATCGTCTACACGATCGTGGACATCCTCTACGAACTCGCAGATCCGAGGATTCGCGTCTGATGACCCGCTTCATCCGCTATGTCTCGACCCATCCGGGCGCCATGGTCGGGCTTGCCCTGCTGGCCCTGCAGATCGCCTCGATCCTGTTCGCGCCCTGGCTGACCTTCTACGCGCCGGAGGAGGCGGATCCGTTGATGTCGCTGCAGCCGCCTTCCGCGGCGCACTGGTTCGGCACCGACGTCTCCGGCATGGATATCTACACCCGCATCGTCTACGCGACGCGCATCAACCTCCTGATCAGCATCACCGCTGTCGCCTTCGCCTTCGTCGTCGGCGTGCCAATCGGCCTTCTGATCGGCTTCTATCGCAACTGGATCAGCGCGCTGGTCATGCGCGTCTTCGACTTCATCCAGTCCTTTCCGGTCTTCGTGCTGGGCATGGCGCTGGTGTCGGTGATGGGGCAGGAGATCTGGAACGTCGCCATCGTGCTGGCGGTACTGTTCATCCCGATGTTCGCCCGTCTGATCCGCGCCGAGGTGCTGTCGCTGCGCGAGCGGCCCTATGTCAGCGCCGCGCGCTGCAGCGGGGCGACCGACGGTTCGATCATGTTCCGCCACATCCTGCCCAACGCGCTGACGCCGGCCATCGTCCAGGTCTCGATCAGCATCGGCCTGGCCATCCTGCTTACCGCCGGCCTCTCCTTCGTCGGAGCCGGCGTGCGCATGCCGACGCCGGAATGGGGCCTGATGGTCTCGACCGGCGCGCAGCAGATGATCCTCGGCGTCTGGTGGGTGGCGCTGTTCCCCGGCCTCGCCATCGTCGTCTCCGTGCTCAGCTTCGCGCTGCTCGGCGACATGGTGAAGGACCTTTCCGACCCGACCACGAGGGAACGCCAATGAGCGACGCAAACACGAAGCCGCTTCTCGAGGTCGAGAACCTTTCCGTCGACTTCGGCGAGGGCACGGCGAGAGCGCTCTCCGACATCACCTTCAGCCTCGGCCGCGACGAGATTCTCGGCATCGTCGGCGAGACCGGCGCCGGCAAGTCGCTCCTCGCGCGCAGCCTGCTCAACCTGTTGCCGGAGGGCGGCCGCTTCACGGCGGGCGACATCCGCCTCGAGGGCAAGACCCTGTTCGGCATCGACGCCGCCGAGCAGCGCAAGGTCCGCGGCGGCCGGGTCGCGCTGATCGGCACCAACGCCAAGGCATTGCTGTCGCCGGTCGAGACGGTCGGCATCCAGATCGCTCGCGTGCTGCGCGCCCATCGTTCCTGCAGCCACAAGGAGGCCTGGAAGGCCGCCGTCGACCTGATGGCGCAGGTCGGCATCGTCAATCCCGAGCGCCGCGCCAAGGCCTATCCGCACCAGCTCTCCGGCGGCATGGCGCAGCGCATCGTCATCGCCATGGCGATGGTCACCAATCCCGAAGTGGTGCTCGCCGACGACGCCACCCTCGGCCTCGACGCGACCATCCAGGTGCAGG